>CAIZMD010000029.1 GCA_903933995.1 uncultured Bacteroidota bacterium | reverse complement strand
GCTATTAAAATTCCAAACACAATATTGAATTGGTACAATGCTCCTAATGTGCCGCGTGTCTTGGGTGTAGAAATTTCTGAAATATAAATAGGAGCCACTACTGATGAAACCCCAATGCCAACACCACCCATAAATCGGAAGAAAGAAAACACATAGGGATCATTGGCTAGTGCAGATCCAAAAGCAGATACAGCAAATAAAATGCCCACCCAGAGTAAGACTTTTTTTCTACCATATTTTTCTGTGGGTATGCCTCCAAACAATGCACCTACCACCGTTCCCCAAAGGGCCATAGACATGATAAAGAAACCATGAAACAGGGGACTAGTATGCCAGAGTTCTTTAATGGGTTGGTTGGCTCCGGAAATAACCACGGTATCAAAACCAAAGATGAATCCGGCAAGCGCTACCACTATGGACCAGCGCAGGAGTTTGTTGTTGTTCATATGCAATCGTTCTTGGAACAGTAAGATAAGCAAAGCCTGAGACATTTGCCTCATGCATTCACCCTCAAACGATTGCTGTTAAAATCTAAGATTTATTTAAAAGACTTGCTGCTTTCACCAAGTCTTCTGGGGTATCAATTTCCACACCCATGTATTCCGTCACAACCATCTTTAAGGGAATGCCATATTCTAAGTAACGAAGGCATTCAATTTTTTCTGCGGCTTCTAGTGGCGTCATGGGCCAATTGGTGAATTGCATCAGTGCTTCTTTTCTAAAAGCATAGACACCAATATGTTCATAATAAGTAATGGCTAGTTCCTGATTGCGCGGATAAGGGATTACACTGCGTGAAAAAAACAAGGAATTCATATTGCGGTCCACCGCCACTTTTACATAGTTGCTGTCTTCAATATTTTTCTGGTCTTTCAAGACTTGCATTAAAGAAGCCACTTGCACTTTTTCAGCATCTACTCCTTGAAATACTTGCAATAATTTTTCCAAAGGTTGGCGTTGTACAAAAGGTTCATCGCCCTGCACATTCACAATAATGTCTATGTCTAATCCCGCTGCGGCTTCTGCAATTCTATCGCTACCACTCTCGTGTTCCCGCTGACTCATGATGGCTTTGCCACCATTACCCGTGATCTCTCTATAAATAATCTCGCTATCGGTAACCACATACACGTCATCAAACAAACCGGTTGCCAAAGTATTGTCATAGGTATGGCGGATCACGGTTTTGTCTCCCAGGGGCTGCATGAGTTTGGCTGGAAAACGTGTGGCTGCATATCTGGCGGGAATAAAAGCGGCGATCTTCATGAACAGGGTTTTTGCAAAGAAACAGCTATCGGCTCAATAATCCGTTTTCAGTTTCCCATCAAAGGGAATGTTTAGCTGAAAACCCAGGTTCTCATCCTTGCTATTGTCTAACACATCCAAGCCATATTTTACTTGGTCAATGGGTGTATGGTCATAGGTTTGAAATAGTCTGTCCCAGATAGAAAAAATATTGCCATAATTACTATCGGTTTGAGGTCTTTCAAAATGATGGTGCACTTTGTGCATATTGGGAGAGATAATCACCCAACTCACCGCATCGTCCAACCATAATGGCAAACGAATATTGGCGTGGTTAAATTGAGAGAGCACGGCACTCATACTTTGGTACAACATCACCAACCACATGGGTGCCCCGCAAATAATGGTAGCCAACACCGCAAACACAGCGCGGAACACGCTTTCACCTGGGTGATGTCTGTTGGCAGTTGTGGTATCTACATGGGTGTCTGCGTGGTGCACCATATGGAATTTCCACATCCATTTTACTTTATGTTCTATAAAATGAATTAGGTAAGCGCCAATCAAATCCATGAGCAATAGGCCAAGAATCATAAACAACCAGAGTGGCATTTCCATCAATTGCATCAGTCCATATCTTTTTCCAACAACCCAATCACTGGCTTTAACCAACAACAAGGCAAAGGCAAAATTGATAACAATAGTAGTGATGGTAAAAAAGATATTCAGCGCAGCATGACGCCACTTGTGGTACTGAAATCTAAACAATGGCACCGCGCCTTCAATAATCCAGAAAAAACTGATTCCACCCGCCAAAATCAGGGCCCTATGTAAACTGGGAATGGTTTCAAAATAGTGTACAATGCTTTCTACCATGGCTGCAAGCGATTAGGCTTCAATATACAAACAATTCAAGTTTCAAAATGGCCTTGTTGAAGCAATAGATTACATAAAAAAGGCTGCCTCAACAGAGACAGCCTTACAAAGATTTGAAAAAAGCTTAGTTATTCAACATCAATGGCATCACCAACATCAGTAGGTCTTCGCCTTCTGCTTGTTCGGTGGGCTTGATTAGACCAGCTTTGGTAGGAGTGGATAATTCCATCTTCACGTCATCTGTGTCAGCTGCATTGAGCATTTCAATCAAGAACTTGGCGTTGAAAGCAATTTGCAGGTCTTCGCCATCATACTGGCAGTTCATGCGTTCGTTACCTTCAAAACTAAAGTCCACATCCTGAGCAGCTAATTGCAATTCGCTACCGCTGATATTCAATGCCACTTGGTTGGTGCTTTTATTAGAGAACACGTTCACGCGGCGCAGAGCTCCTTGAAAATCGGCCTTGCTCACAATCAATTTATAAGGATTGTCGGTTGGGATCACCACTTTATAATCAGGGAAACGTGCGTCAATCAATCGGCAAATCATTTGTGTAGAACCATGCTGCACAAACAAGTGGTTGCCATTATAGCTCACGGTAAGTTCGTCTTCGTTATCAGGCAAAGCGTTTTTCAACAAGTTCAATGGCTTCTTAGGAACAATAAAGCTATCTACTTTGCTGGCCTTGGTATCAGTGCGCTTGTAGCGAACCAAACGGTGTGCGTCTGTAGCCACAAACTGAACACTGTCTTTGGTTAGTTCAAAAAATACACCCGTCATGGCAGGTCTTAAGTCATCACTACTTACCGCAAACAAAGTCTTGTTGATGGCAGTTAACAAAGCACTACTAGACATGGTAAAACCAGTGGTATCATCAGCTGCAGGCTCTTTTGGAAAATTGTCTGGATTCTCACCCATTACCTTATACTTACCATTATCGCTGGTGATTTCAACCGCAAAGTTTTTGTCAATATTGAAAGTAAGTGGTTGCTCAGCAATATTCTTCAAGGTATCCAAGAGAATTTTTGCAGGGATACAAACCTTTCCATTGGCCTTGCTTTCCACGTCCATCTGTACGCGCATCACGGTCTCAAGATCGGTGGCCACCACATTCAATTTTTTGTCCTCAATTTCAAAAAGGAAGTCTTCCAGTATAGGCAATACCGTATTGGCATTGATGACACCGCTGATCTGCTGCAGGTGTTTTAACAGAGAAGACGAAGAGACGATGAATTTCATTCTGCAGAATTTAGGTTGGCAACAAACCTACTGTAAAATGTTAATATTCCACCATTAGAAATGGATGATTCTCAGCAGATTTCTGTTAATGTGAATGAGTTGTGGATTGATATGGAAGAAAAACCTAATTAGCTAGTACAGAAAGCAGTTCTCGGTACTTGTCTTTGTTAATGGGTTTGATAACGTAATCCGTTACGGGTTCATAGGTTCTAGACTTCTGAATATCGCTTTCGTCTACCGATGAACTCACCATATAGACCACAATCTGCTTGGGAAGCTCTTTGTAGAAGAGTGAGAAAGCCTCTAAAAACTCCCAGCCGTTCATCACGGGCATATTGATATCTAGGAAAATAACATCGGGTAGGTTTTCGGGAACCTGGTTTTCAGGACTAATCAGGTAATCAATAGCTTCTTGTCCGTTAAAAAAAGTTTTGATGCTATGCGTAAGTCCGGTAGCCTCTAAAATCATTTTAGCGGTGAACTGGTAGATCTTGTCATCGTCAATTAAACAAACATTGTGGCGAACATCACTCATACTACTTGCGTTATTGGTTTAATTTGCAAACGGAACTAACAGTAGGGAGGTACTTACAAATATAATGTTCTTATATACCAACTTCAAACTATTTTAATGCGTAAAAACTTGGGTCTAGAACAGGCATTGCAAAAAATTAGGCAATATTGTGCCTATCAGGAGCGGAGCCATGCCGATACCAAGGACAAACTCTATGGCATGGGTTTGTTCAAAACAGACGTAGAGCGCATTCTATCCGTACTCATTGAGGAGAATTATTTAAATGAAGAGCGCTATGCCCAACAATTTGTGGGTGGCCATTTTAGACAGAAAAAATGGGGAAGGGTGAAAATAGAAGCGGCGCTAAAGCAGAAAAGGGTGAGTGCTTATAATATTCGCAAAGCCATGAAAGAGATAGAGGAAGGGGCTTATCTGGATTGTCTGGCCAAACTGGCGGCTGGTAAGTGGGCCCTGCTGAAAAAAGAACAATACCTCAATCGTGTGGTCAAGACCACTAGTTTTCTATTGCAAAGAGGTTTTGAACTCAACTTGATTCAAAGTGCTATTGCCAAGATCAGGTCTTCCAAAGAGGATTAATTGTACCTTGACAAAAATTTCCCTGATGCATCGGATATTGCTTTTGGCGCTGTTCATCTCCCTATTTTATCTGCCAAAGCAAGGAATAGCACAGCGCAATGAATTGTCCTTTACCACCGAGAACGACGCATTTCTACTCCAATACCAAGATGCTTATTATACCAATGGATTTATGCTACAATTTAGCAGGGCCGCTAAAAGCAAGCAAAGCAAAAAGATCCATAGTCTAGAAATTGGGCAACAGATTTTCACCCCAGTAAACAGAGAGATTATTCCTATCAAGGGAATTGACAGACCTTATTGTGGTTATCTCTATCTCCGTTTTCAAGAAACCCGTTTTTTTAAAAACAATGGATTTCTGCGATGGTCTGCTAGCCTGGGTATGGTGGGCAAACAATCTGGGGGAGAGTCCTTGCAAAACAGTTATCATAGTCTTTTTAAATACAAGAAATTTCTGGGTTGGGATTACCAAGTAAATAATGCCACCACGGCCAACCTTGGCGTGTTGTTTGCACCCGTTTCTTGGCAACCCATACAAAAAATCAAAGCAGTTCCCTTGTTCAAAGCCAATTGGGGCAATGCTTTTGTAAACGCCGGTGCTGGCGCGATATTTACCTTGGGCATTTTTGAACAAAACAAACGATCCACCCTTTGGAATGCAAGGGTCTCAAATGGCGATGGCGGTTTTGAGCAAGAAAAAGAATGGTTTCTTTTTGCCCAACCAGAGTGGACCTGGCAACAATACAATGCCACATTACAAGGCGTTAAAAACGCCAGTACTGGAAATGCCATACTTGCCGATCCCTTGCCTTGGGTTTTTCAACAAAGCATTGGTCTTTGTTATGCTAAAAAAACAACCAGCATCAAAGCAGCCTGGGTCTATCAATCCAGAGAAACCAAAACACAGGTAGGCACCCAACAATATCTTTCCTTACAATTCAACTGGCGGTTTTAGTAATATTGTAATCAGCAATTCAAGTCTATGTCTCAACTATTGGTCACATTGGTTCAAGCCAAACTGCATTGGGAAGATAAGCAGGCCAACTTACAGATGTTGGAGCAGCAGATCCAAGCCATTGGGCAACCTACCCAATTGGTGGTGCTACCAGAAATGTTCTCAACAGGTTTTAGTATGCAACCAGAAAAACTGGCTGAAACCATGGAAGGGCCTAGCGTTCAATGGATGAAGTCCATGGCCACCCAATATAAAATCATTCTTACCGGTTCCTTGATCATAGAAGAAGCAGGTGAATATTTTAATAGGCTGATTTGGATGTTACCCAATGGTTCTTATGGTTATTATGACAAGAGACATCGCTTTGCATTTGCGGGAGAAGATCAACATTATAGTAACGGAAACAAAAGACTGATTGCAAGTGTAAATGGTTGGAAAATCAACCTACAAATTTGCTATGACTTACGTTTTCCTGTTTGGGCCAGACAACAGATTACAGAGCAACCAGAATATGATGTATTGGTCTATGTGGCCAATTGGCCTGAGCGAAGAAGTCATGCTTGGAAATCCTTACTGATTGCTAGAGCCATAGAGAATCAATGCTATGTCATTGGGGTGAACCGAGTGGGTGAAGACGGCAAGGGCATCAACCATAGTGGCGATAGTATGGTAGTAGATCCATTGGGTCAGGTGCTATATACCAATGCCCATGAAGTTGGAACACATACCATGTCACTAGACAAAAATTTCTTGGAAGAAATAAGAACCAAATTTCCTTTCTGGAAAGACGCAGATCCATTTCAAATTTTACAAAACAATTCGGATGTCTAAAATCTATTTGGCCAAACAATTATTTACAGGACATCAGTGCCTGATCAACCACGCAGTACAAGTGGAAGCAGGTAAAGTGGTGGCTATTCTTCCCAATGAAGGATTGCCTGAGAATGCAGGACCCCTTTACGATATTATCGCGCCAGCATTTTTAGACATTCAGATCTATGGTGCAGATGCCAAACTACTATCCGTTTATCCTGAAGTAGATGCGCTTTACCGTTTAAATGAATATTGCAGCAAGGGCGGCGCTCCTAATTTTATTGCAACAGTAGCCACCAATGATACCCAGGTTTTTCATCAATGTATTGACGCCATTAGGGCTTATTGGGCTGAAGGTGGAAAAGGATGTTTGGGTTTGCACGTAGAAGGTCCATGGTTGAATCCACTCAAAAAAGGGGCGCATTTGGAATCCTTTATTCATGCACCTTCAGAACAAGAAGTGCTGGATTTATTAGAATATGGAAAGGGCGTGATTAAAATTATTACCGTAGCACCAGAAGTGTTGGCGCCTGGTATTGTTGCCCTAATTCAAGCAGCGGGTATAACCGTTTCTGCTGGTCATAGCAATGCTACTTATGAAGAAGCTACTGAAGCATTTGACAAAGGCATTGGAACCGTTACGCATTTGTTCAATGCCATGAGTCCACTGCAACACCGTGCTCCAGGTTTGGTGGGTGCTGTGTTTAATCATCCAAGCGTTTTGTCAAGTGTGGTACCAGATGGATACCATGTTGATTTTGCCGCCATTAAAATTGCTTGGAAGCAAATGGGGCAAAGACTATTTGCCATTACCGATGCTGTTGCTGAAACTTCTACCGGACCTTATCCGCATCATTTGGAAGGAGACAAATATGCATCCAATGGTATTCTTTCCGGCTCTGCGCTCACCATGGTAAAGTGCTTACAAAACTTGGTTCAAGAAGTGGGTGTTCCCTTAGAAGACGCGCTACGCATGGTGAGTACAACACCTGCAAAAGCCATTGCTGATGCCAGTTTGGGCTTAATTGAAAATGGATTGCCCGCCAATTTGGTTTGCTTAAATGAATCCTTAGCAGTAGAAGCCGTGATTACACCTAACTAGGATTTTTTGCAGTCTGAATCAGTTTTCTAATCTGTAACAATTTTAGATCCTGTCCTTTTCGAATAGCTTCTGAACTGGGGCCAACCGGAAGATCTGGTTGTACGCCAGCACCCTTGGGTCTATTGCCTGCAAGCACTATCCGATACATGGGCAAGCTAATTTGCAAACCAGTGTTGGGTAAAACAATAGTGGGTAGATGAACCGCAGAATTACCATAATATCCACCTCCTGATTCTTCTCCTACAATGGTTACATTGGACTGACCTTTTAGGTTTCCGGCAAACATGGTGGCAGCACTAAAACTCAATCCACCTTGTACAATATAAATGTCTCCGTCAAATCTTAATTGCTTGTTGGGCTCATATAGCTTGGTCTCATAACGGCGATAATGAATTTGTCCATCGCTCATTTTATGGGCAGAAAAATTCATGGGAAACCAATAGAGCCAAGACTGTTTAATATATGTACCGTATTCAAATTTTCTACTAATAGCCACTACAGAATCCGCCACTTTAAATGGATGTTTGGCTAGGTATTCTGTAAGGCGAATGCTATTGATAATTTGTCCTCCCCCATTCTCTTGTAGGTCAATGACCAAGTGTGGAATCTTTTTTTCTTGAATGGTTTTAAAAGACTGTTTGAAAAATTTGCGCAAGCCAGGTGCTGAGAAACTGGTGATGCGCATATAAGCCGTATTGATACTGGTATCAATTTGCAAACTGCGTTGGTTGAATTTGTTGGCTGCTCTAATTTGTTTGCGACTAGGTCTTACAAAACCGCGAGCCAAACTATCAATGGGTAAAGGTCTTCTGCCCGGTCTAAGACCAGGATTAAAATTGCGCAAAGTATCTACTGCAGCCAATCCCATGCTGTCTATATATTTTACTATGTATTGACTGTCTAATCCAAAAATGGTTTTATACCAAGCGCCAAATTGGTTGCTCACCAGTTGACTGCGATAATTGTTGGCGTAACCATCAATACTGATATAAGGAAAAATGCTATCCAATATTTCTTTATTGGTTTTTCCATTGATGCTAGTAATGATGGTGCCTCTTTTACTTACTGCTTTTTGTGCAAAGGATCCACCCAAGACCACCATACTATCTCCCCAGGTTTTAATAGACAATGGAAATGCGGGAAACTGAAATTGCGAAGCAGTTTTTCTATAGTCTTTTGAAAAACGCACCGTGGTATGACCACAATGAATCTTGGCAATCAACAAGGCCAAATGATTTTTGAATTGAAGCTCGTTTAAAGAATCGGTAATGCTTTCACGGGTCTGTTTAAAATACAGATCCATACTGT
>CAIZMD010000028.1 GCA_903933995.1 uncultured Bacteroidota bacterium | reverse complement strand
GTTATAGAGATGCAGTGATTTTGCAAGACACTGTTTACCATACTAAGAAAGGTGATTTGAACGTAGACATCAAATTACAAGAAGGACGTAAATACTATTTTGGAAATATTACCTGGAGAGGTAATACCAAATTCAGTGATTCTGTGTTAACCTCTATTATGGGTATCCGCAAAGGCGATACTTATAACATGGAAATCTTGGATAAAAAATTGGGTAAGAACGCATCGCCTGAAGGGGGAGATATTAGCGGCTTGTACCAAGATGATGGCTACTTGTTTTTCCGTACTGACCCTGTAGAAACTGCGGTATACAATGATACCATTGACTTTGAAATTAGAATTGTAGAAGGTCCACAAGCTACTATCAAGAATATTCGTATTGCTGGTAATGATAGAACAAAAGAGTATGTGATCAGAAGGGAATTGAGAACCATTCCTGGTGAAAAATTCAGCAGAACTGACTTGGTGCGTTCTAATCGTGAGATTGCGCAGTTGAACTATTTTAACCAAGAAAAAATCAATATCCAACCCATTCCAAATCCGGAAGACGGAACCGTGGATATCAACTATACGGTGGAAGAAAAATCCAGCGATCAGTTAGAGTTGAGTGCCGGTTGGGGTGGTGTGATTGGTTTAACAGGAACCTTGGGCGTTTCTTTCAACAACTTCTCTATCCGCAATATTTGGAAGAAGTCTGCTTGGGATCCATTACCCATGGGTGATGGTCAAAAACTAAGCTTACGTATCCAAAGTAATGGTAAGGCATTCCGTTCTTATAACTTCTCTTTCACCGAGCCTTGGTTTGGTGGTAAGAAAAGAAACGCCTTGTCTTTCAGTATTTATAATACCAAGTACGGTCAAACCTATAACCCCGTTACAGGCCAATATGACCCCAACTATTCTAACCAAAGTTCTATTACCACAACGGGTGTAACGGTGGCCTTGGCTAAGCAATTGAAATGGCCAGATGACTATTTCTCTTTGACAACTGCTGTAAGCTTTACGCGATATAATTTGAATAACTATGCCATTGACCCAGTGAACCTGCCAGGTTTTGACAATGGTTATGCGCATAACGTGAACCTGAAACTGACTTTACAACGTTCTTCTGTGGATCAACCTTTGTTCCCTAGAAGCGGTTCTAACTTCTTAGCCAGTGTGCAGTTTACCCCACCTTATACCATGATTAGCGATAAGATTGCTAATTCAACCAACCCTTACGAGTGGATTGAATACCATAAATGGCGTTTCAATGGGGAATGGTTTATTCCTTTGGGCAAGCCAGGTGGAGCAGAACACAACAAACAGTTTGTGATCAGAACCTCGGTAAAATTGGGCTTCTTGGGTAGGTATAACCAAGACTTGCAGGTTTCTCCATTTGAACGATTCCAAGTGGGTGACGCTGGTTTGAGTAACCAGTTTGCCTTATTGGGTTATGATATCATTGCTCACCGCGGATATCCCGTGTATAGCAGTTCTAATCCAAAGATCAACCCTGACCAACAAAGTACCCGTCAGTACTTTACCATATTCAATAAATACACCATGGAGTTGCGTTATCCATTGAGCTTGAACCCTAGCAGTACTATCTACGCTTTGGGCTTCTTTGAAGCAGCAAATGGTTGGTATTCTATGAAAGATTATAATCCTTTTCAGCTTAGAAGGT
Source organism: uncultured Bacteroidota bacterium (assembly GCA_903933995.1). GTDB lineage: Bacteria > Bacteroidota > Bacteroidia > Chitinophagales > Chitinophagaceae > Sediminibacterium. The sequence continues at coordinate 1,497 of CAIZMD010000028.1, read as the reverse complement.
CCGTGGGTATTGGGATGCGCTTCTTTTTACCCATGTTTGGTCTGCTTGGATTTGATTATGGCATAGGATTGGATAGGTTTACACCAAACAACGCGTTGAAAGATGCAGCAAGATTCACCTTCATGCTGGGCTTTGAACCGGAATAAACCTAAAAACAAGCATCATGAAAAAATTAGTACTCTCGTTCTTAATGGTCTGCAGCATGGGTCTTGCCCTGCAAGCACAACAACGTTATGCGGTAATTGACACCAAGTATATCTTGGACAAGGTTCCAGAATACAAAGACGCTGACAAGAAATTGGCAGCCGTTAGTCAGCAATGGCAAAAAGAAATAGATGACCGTCAGGCTATCTTAGACAAAATGTACAAGAACTATGATGCGGAACAGTTCATGTTAACAGACGAACTCAAGAAAAAAAGAGAAGACGAACTCTTTGTAAGAGAAAAAGAGGTGAGGGATTTACAAAAAAAGCGTTTTGGCTATGAGGGAGACCTATTCAAAGAACGCCAAAGACTGGTAAAACCCATTCAGGACAAGATTTACAATGCCATTCAGAAACTGGCCACCGCTAGAAACTATGATTTTGTACTAGATAAAAGTGAAGGAATTACCGTTATATTTGCCGACCCAAAGCTGGACAAGAGCGATGACGTTCTAAAAGAATTGGGCATAAAATTTTAAACAACCAACAATTATAAATTCTCAAAGATGAAGAAAGTATTATTTGTGTGTGCGGCTGTGTTAGGAAGCCTTTTGTTCAGCAGCAACACCAATGCACAAACCAAAATAGGCACTTTTGACGAAGAAAGCGTTTTGGGTTTGATGCCAGATATTGACAAGGTTACTGTTGCTTTGCAGAGCTACGCTAAAGATTCATTACAAGTAGATTATGAATACAAAGTGGGTGAGTTTCAACGCAGAGATAGCATTTTCAAAAAAGACAGTGCTACTATGCCAGCAAGGGCTCGTGAACAAGCTTTAAAAGAAATCAACCAATTGAAATATCAGTTGGTGAATTGGCAGCAGTTCCAACAACAAGCAGTTCAACAAAAACAAGAAGAACTGTTGGTTCCTTACAAGCAAAAAATCTATGCTTCATTGGAAAAAATTATCCGTGAGCAGAAATACACGCATATCTTCCGTAGCGACGCTTTGTTAAAGTCTCCTATTGGCGATAACCTGTCTATTAAAGTAGCGTTAGACTTAAAACTAACCCTTCCTAAAGAAGTATTAGACGAGTTAAAAGCACAAGGCGCACCCGTACCAGCTGCTGCTCCGGTTAAGAAGTAATTGAATGAATTCTTACCAATTTTAATAATGGAACCCTGTCCTTGCGACAGGGTTCTTATTTTTGGGTATGCAACAAAAACCAATTGGTGTATTTGACAGTGGTTACGGGGGCTTAACCGTACTCAAGGAAATTGTAGATCAATTGCCTGAGTATGATTATCTCTATTTAGGAGACAATGCTCGCGCGCCCTATGGTCCTAGGTCTT
>CAIZMD010000027.1 GCA_903933995.1 uncultured Bacteroidota bacterium | reverse complement strand
CTACATTTACAGTAGCAGATTACGTGCTTACTCGTTTAAAACAATTAATTGTTACAGAGATTTTTCAAATTCCGGGTGATTATGTAAAACACTTTACACAAGCACTTGAATATTTTGACGGAATAACTGCTATTGGTGCAGTAAATGAGTTAGATGCTACTTATGCCGCGGATGCTTATGGACGAACAAGAGGTTTAGGTGCTGTTTCATTACAATATGGTGTTAGTACATTTAGTGCACTAAACGCAATTGCTGGTGCATATGTAGAAAGAAGCCCAGTAGTAGTAATTAGTGCAACACCAGGAGCAGATGCAAGGAATATCTCCAACATGTATAATGTGTTATTCCACCATTCTACTGGAAATTTTGATACAGATCAAGAAGTATTTAAGCATGTTACAGTTGCCTCGGAAACCTTAAGTTCAAATGTTGGAGCAGAAGAAAAGATTGATCAACTGCTTATAGCAGCCATTACCCATAAAAGGCCGGTTTATATTGCTTGTTATAAAGAAGTATGGGGGCAGCCTTGCAAAAGACCATCCAAAAAAAGATTAGAACCAATTGTAGATAAAAGTGATGAACTAGCGTTAGAAAATGCAGTTACCCAAGCTTGGACTCAAATTACAACAGCTAAAAACCCGCTTATTTTTGCAGGGGTAGAATTGCTACGTTTAGGACTATCTCCCTTGTTACAAGAGTTAATAGATGTAAGTGGGTTTTTGTATACTACTACAACCCTTGGTAAAACTGTTTTAACTGAAAAAGGCAATAAGTTTATTGGCACATATGCTGACCAAGCTTCTATACCTGAGGTATTAAACTTGATTAATCAATCGGATTGTTTTTTAACCTTGGGAACAATTATCACGGATGATTATCTCTGGTTCATAGAAAACAATTATGCCAATATGGTTATTGCTACAACCAACGAAATGCGGGTTGGCTATTTTAAATACCAAGGCGTTACAATCAAGGACTTTATGGAAGCCCTGATCAAGAAATTTAAATCAAACAAAGCTTATCCAATAAAAGCGGTAGCGCCAAAACCACCTGTTTATCCAGAGCCATGGACTTCAAATTCTGATCCTAAATACAATAATAAACCCAACGTCATTACCTATAATCGTTTCTTTCAGCATTCAATGAAGTTTTTGGAGCAAAACAAAATGCTCGATAAAATTGTGATGACCTTAGGAGTAAGTTCTTCTTTATATGTTGCTACAAACGCTTATGGCATGTACCAAAACAGTTTTTTGGGATCTGCTGCATGGCAATGTATAGGATTTGAAACTGGGGCTGCTGCTGGGGCGCAATTAGGAAGTGGAAAAAGAGCTTGGACAATTGCGGGTGATGGTGGATTTATGATGGTTTGCCAGTCGCTTTCTACTTTGTCAAGAAACAATTTAAATGCAGTAATTTTTGTAATGAGCAATGGAGTTTATGGTATAGAACAAGTGTATGTTGATATGACTGCATTTCAATCAGGTCCCAGCCATAAGTTTGATGCATTTGATATTTTACCTAAATGGAATTACAAAGCATTAGCGGAAGCTTTTGGAACTAAATTTTATCGTGCCGAAACTATAGATGAATTAAATACAGTATTAAATGATCTTAAAAAACCAGGTACTCAACCAATACTGGTAGAAGTTGTGATTCCTCAGAAAGATCTCCCTCAACAAATGTATCGTCTTGGGATTGAGCCTTAGTGATAAAATTCTATTCAATAACTTTTAATATCAAACAATGAAAACGTATTCAATTTTTGGTGCTGGAGCAGCAGGTTTGTACACGGCTTGGAGATTATTAAATGGAGAGGCTAAAAGCGTAAAAGGAAAATCAAAAATGCTTCAAGCTGGTGATACTTTAGAACTTTTTGATTGGGGCAAATATGATTTCTCAAAAAAAGAACCAGGTAGCCGTGAAGCCGGTGCAAGAATTTGTACCTGGCATTATAAAAATGATCCCTCTTTGTCTTATTTAGAATTAGGGGGCATGCGTTATGCAGAATGGGATGAAAAACTTGAATCAGGTCATTTGTTGGTTACAACAGTTATTGAAAAACTTGGGTTGAATAAAAATTCAGTGCAATTTAATGAAGCAACAGACCAGCTATTGTTTCTTAGAAATAGAAACATGTACCTGAGTGAAATTGGGAGAGGTGCACCTGCGCCTTACAATATTAAAAATGATGGTGCATCACAATCTCCCTATAACGGATTTGCGGCAGTTCAAAATTTAACGGATAGCCCAAAAACCAGGTTAGAATGGTGTCAATTTTATCAGAAAGGAAAGCTAACTAAGGATACTGGCAGTGCTTCAGTATTTAAAAATGGTGATGCGGTAAAAGATATCGGGTATTGGAATTTGATGTATGATCAATTAGGCCCAGAAGGGTATGCTTATACAGCGGATGCCAATGGTTATTCATCTAATGTTATCAATTGGAATTCTGCAGTTGCATTTAATTCGAACAATGAATTTGCACCAGGCAATCAATACAAGACGCTTGTGCAAGGGTATTCTAGTATGTTTAATGCGTTATTTGATCAAATTGAAAAACTGGCTAAAAAGAAAGGGGTTCAGTTTAAATATTCGCCCGATACCAGATTGCATTCTATTTTAGAAAAAGATCAATTAATTCATTATAGTGTAGCTACACGAGAACATCCTTGGAAAGTTACCAAAACCAACACTTCAAATGCCGCATGGCTTGCAATGCCAAGACATTCCGTTGATTTGGTTGCAGAAGCTACTAGATATAATAATAACGAAGGCTTAGACGTGTTGAATGACCCTAAGGTTCAATTGTATTTGGAATCAACTGTAATGCAACCTTCTTATAAGATAGGTATGTTTTTTGACACTCCATGGTGGTTGACCAAGGCCGTGTATAAGCCTAAAATATTGGTTTTTACTATTACGGAAACTTCCTTAAAAGAACTGGCTAAATTAAAATGGGATAAAAAAGACCTTTTGAAAATCAGAAAGAACAGTAATTTAATTAATACCCCATTCGATTCAGAAGATGCTATAAACCTTGCGGTGAGTAATTGTATTGGCATTTCGTTGTCCTTTAAGCAACAAGAACAATTGCTGACGGCTTCACAACAACGCAATACTATCGGGCCAAGCTTTACAGATACACCAATTAGAATGGCTGTTTATTTTGGAGACAATGCATTAGACAAAAATGCAAAGAAAGTGTATGGAATGCTCGCCAGTTATGATGATGAATATTTTACTACATTCTGGAAAGAATTAGAAGAGGGTACAAACCAAACTAAAAGAAAACCGGGCAATGAAAATGTGCAACCTTTGGAAGGCCCAAAAAAGGCTTCTGCCATTATGGTAAAAATGTTACGCAAACAATTGGCTGAAATGCATTTTGGGCCAGGAGCAGATTATAAGTTAGTGCCAGAGCCCTTAGATACTAAGTTCATGGATTGGTCTTTACCCCCATTTAATGCAGGCTATCATGCGTGGGCGGCACATTATGATATAGGCGATGTACAACGCAAGATTAGAAAGCCATCACAACTTATTAAAGGGAAAGATGCCAATATTTTTATAGTAGGGGAGGCTTATTCTAATGATCAAGCTTGGGTTGAAGGAGCATATTGTACTGCTGAGTCGGTACTAAATGAT
>CAIZMD010000026.1 GCA_903933995.1 uncultured Bacteroidota bacterium | reverse complement strand
TACAAGGGTTTGATCATTGCACTTTTTACACTCATGGCCGGAATTTCTAGACCATTTAGTGGAAAGCTCACAGACAAAGTGGGAAGGGTGCCTGTGATGATTTTTGGTTCCTTGGTTTGTGTAATTTGCTCCTTACTCTATCCTGTGTTAACTACTGTAGCAGGCTTTTTAATCCTGCGTTTTTTTCATGGATTTTCTACTGGCTTTAAGCCAACAGCAACATCCGCTTATGCAGCTGATGTAGTGCATGAATCTAGAAGGGGAGAAGCACTTGGTGCTTTGTCAATAGGATACACAGTGGGAATGTCTGTAGGTCCTATCTTGGGAAGTTGGTTGGTGACTGATTTTTCATTTAACATCATGTTTTATGTATCATCAGCATTGGCTCTTGGTTCTGTGATGATTCTATACAATGTAAAAGAAACACTTCCTCATCCTGAAAAATTTCAGTGGGCACATATTCGCATTAGCAAACAAGAGATATTTGAAAAGACTTCTATCAAACCCGCACTAATCATGCTCTTGCTTTGTTTCTCTTATGGGTGCACCATTACCTTGGCTCCAGACTTGAGTGATGAGGTAGGCATACACAACAAGGGTTTGTTCTTTGCCATGTTCACCATCACGTCTTTGCTAGTTAGATTGGTAGCCAATAAAAGTTCTGATAAGCACGGAAGAATTATTGTACTCATTTATTCTGTTCTCATTTTGGTCATCTCCTTAATGGTGTTGGCATTTGCTCATAATGTGTTCATGGTGATGTTGGGTGCTGCCATTTTTGGATTGAGTTGGGGAACGGTTGGCCCAACCATTACCGCTTGGACGGTGGATCTTTGTGCTTTTGAAAATAGGGGAAGGGCTATTGGCTCCATGTATATTGCCCTAGAAGCCGGTATAGGAACTGGTGCTTTTTTCTCTGCATGGATTTACCAGAATCAATTGGACAATATGGTATGGGCATTTTTATTATCTGCTTTTCTGGCTGCTCTAGCTTTTGTCTTCTTACTGCTTTGGCGCAAAAAAGAAACTCAAATGCGGATGGTATAACGATTCCCAGGTAGTGACCTAATTAAGTATTGCATTTCTAGTGCTAGTAATGCATTGGCCAACTGAGAACTAGTCATAGTAGCAGCATATTGTAATTCATCCAAACTTAAGATAGACTTGGTTTTGAACAGCGCCAATAATGTTATTTGGTCGGTAGTTGGTTCAAAAAATAAATCTTGTTGTTTGGCAACGGAATAGTTTTCTGTCCACCATTTCATTTCTCTTAAAAAATCAACCGTATTAATATACATATAGGCTTTTGAATATCGAATCAATTTGTTGCAACCCGCACTTTTTTGGTCCGAAATTCTACCAGGAACAGCAAATAGGGTCCTATTATAATCCAGTGCCAAATCTGCTGTAATCAAGCTGCCACTCTTGATGCCAGATTCAATCACAATGGTTGCATCGGCCATGCCGGCCACAATACGGTTGCGTCTTGGAAAATGGTATTTATTGGGAACACTGTTTTTTCTGAAATCAGTGAGTAGACCGCCTTGCAAACTCATTTCTTTGGCAAGGGCTTGGTGTTGCGTAGGGTAGATTTCATCTAGTCCATGTGCAAGCACACCCAAGGTTGGAATACCATTGGTCAAAGCTGCCCGGTGGGCGATGCCGTCTATTCCTAATGCCAGTCCACTAATGATGAGTATGTCTTCATTGGGTAATTCACGAATGATTTTTTCAGTAACCTGTTTGCCATATTCACTATTGTTTCTGGTACCCACCACACTGATGATTCTTTTTGCATTCAGATTGGCCGGTCCTTTTGAAAATAGGAGAAGGGGTGGATCATCAATATGCAAGAGTCTTTGCGGATAGTCCTTGTCTTTGATAAACAAGGCCTTGATCTGATGCTTTTCCAAGAAAGCCAATTCTTTATCAATGGCCTCATTGGGCAAAAAAGATTGGATGGCTAAAATTTGCGTTTCAGAAATCCCAAGATCTGGATCAAAGTCTTTGGTAGCTGTTTTGAAAACGGCTTCTGCGTCACCAAATAGTTCAATCAAAGCATTTGCCAATTTTGAACTAATACCTGGTACCATGGTCAGGGCCAGTCTATAATACAATGCATTCTCCATAACGGAAAAGTGCAGCATATAACTGGTTTGGAGTCAACAAAAAAGCAAAATCATTTTAGTAGCAACCAAAATGATTTTACTTAAACTATAAACCCGTAATGGTAAATTCAGTTCTTCTATTTTTAGCCCTTCCCGCTTCAGTAGTATTGTCTGCAATGGGTTTGGTAGCAGCAAATCCTTTAAAGCTGAGTCTATTGCTTTCAATGCCTTTGCTGGTAAGCCATTCCACAATAGACTTGGCCCTATTGGTTGACAGTTTTTCATTGTCTTCTGGTCTACCTGTATTATCGGTATGACCACCAATCTGCAATTTGAGTGATGGATTTTCTTGCAAGACTTGTAAGAGTTTTTCTAGTTCAATTAAACCAGTCTTAGGTAATTCAAAACTATTGTTGGCAAATAGTATATTGTTGAATACAAAACTGGCATTGAGCAATACGGGTTGAAGCGCAATATTTTTGGTG
>CAIZMD010000025.1 GCA_903933995.1 uncultured Bacteroidota bacterium | reverse complement strand
GGGGGAGGCTGCTCTTCCATGTTACTGTTGTTCCATTTACAGCAATATCCAGCATTTAGTGATCTAAGCATATTAGTGATAGAAAAAGAGCAAAAACCCCAACCAAAAACATGGTGTTTCTGGCATAAAGGAAATCATCCTCTTCAGCACCTAATTACAAGTTCTTGGAAAAAAATTCAATTTGGATCAAAGCAGTTTAATACCACACAAGAAATCAACCCATATACCTACTCATCCATAAAAGGAGAAGATTTCTTTAATTATTTTTCAAATGAATTTTTACCTCAATTTCCCAATGTACAAATTGTAAACGATGAAGTAATTCATATTGAAAAAACTCCCACTCAATTGTCTAAAGTGATTTGCAAGAATGGCAACTATACTTCAAATACCGTATTTAGCAGTTTAATTGGAAAAGAATTTCACAAAGCTCCCATTTTTTTATGGCAACATTTTAAAGGTTGGCATATCAAAACAGAAGAAAATATATTTGACGAGAATAGTATGACAATCATGGATTTTAGGTGCTGTTTGCCAAATTCATTTGATTTTGTTTACATCTTGCCCTATTCAAAAAATGAAGCATTAATAGAGATTACTGCTTTTTCATCTGAGATATGGAATGAAACTGATTATTTGAATCAGCTAAATGAATTTATCTCAAGTAAATTAAATGGGGCTAAATATCAAATATGTGCAACAGAACAGGGTAAAATTCCTATGGTTGATTTTGAACATGCAACTTTAGGAACTGCTGGTGAAATACTAATAGGAACTGCCTCAGGAAAAATTAAAGCCTCCTCTGGTTATGGATTTGAAAAAATGCGCATAGATGCGGAACTATTGGCAAGTAACTATTTTGCTAAAAATCGCCAAATAAAACCTGTTCCAAAAAGGTTTAAATTCTATGACAAACTCCTATTAAAAATAATTTTAGAAAAACCAGAACAGGCCGTATCAATTTTTGGAAAGTTATTTAAGAAAATCCCCATTCCGCTGATCTTAAAATTCTTATACGAAGAAACAAGTCTTTATGAAGAAGCACTAATTTTTAAAAAACTTCCTGCATTTCCATTTATTAAAAGAATTTTCAATTAATATGAAATCTTCTATCACCTATTTAATAGCGCTTTTAATAACTGGACTGTTTTTCAAAATTATCATAATGTTTTTTCCCCAGAAGCAATTTGTTATTGAAATTTTAGTTCTTTTTTTTGGACTGATTCTAACTGGCATTCCACACGGTGCCATAGATCATCTGGTAGCCAAAAAAACGGCAGATATAAAATCAAACAAGTTTAGTCTAGTAAATTTTATTTTTAGGTATACTATCTTGATGTTAATATATGGAGGTGTCTGGTGGTTGGCGCCAGGATTTAGTTTGATCTTATTCATTTTATTTACAGCATTTCATTTTGGGGTTACTGATTTGCATTATTTTGGAAAGGAAAATAAAATGATTAGCTTTTTGTTCGGGATGAACTTAACAGCATGGCTATTACTATCGCATCAAGCTGAATTGATAAATTGGTTATATCTGATCCTCCCCAACACGGATCCTATTTTTGTTATTATTAATTTTCTCTTTAAGGTCAACCCAATAGTTTTCTTATTCTTGGCTGGTCTGATTTCTTTTCCCAAAAAAAGTAAAAGGTTAGATTGGGTACTATTTATTTTATTGCTGATTCTTGCTAATCAATTAGGGTTGATAGCAGGGTTTGCCTTTTATTTTTCTGGTTGGCATGGTTGGCAAGCATTTAATGATATCAAAAACTATATCAATGCAGAAAATACAATTATCCAATTATGGAAAAAAGCTATTCCATTTACCATACTATCATTGGTTGCTTTGCTTGTTGTTTATGCAATAACACCAGGTTCAGTTTGGCAAAATCTAGGAGCACCTGCAGTGATTATCTTGATTAGTTTGTTAACCCTACCTCATATGGAAGTGATGGAGCAGGTATATCATAAATAGTACTTCAAAAATTCTTTAGAAACTAAGACTTCTAATTTTGCTCCATTTTAATCCTCCCAATCAAAACCCCCATCACCCCCGCCAAAGCCACTACCAAAAAATACGTATGGCTCAACCCAACTGCACTAGCCAAAAATCCAATCAACGGCGGACCAATTAAAAATCCCAAATATCCAATAGTAGAAACCGCCGCTATTGCCACACCACTTGACATAGTAGCTGATTTGCCTGCATGACTAAACAAAAAAGGCACTACACAAGAAACCCCAAAGCCACAAAGCATAAACCCAAGAATAGCAGGAAACAAACTATGAAAACTGGCAATTAACAAAGCTCCCAACCCAAGCAGTAAACTTGAAAGCAACAATAGTTTTTTATTCCCCAAATGATTGGCTAACCAATCTCCCAATAACCTACCCGATGTCATGCAACCCAAATATGCCACATAGCCCATGTTTACATAACCCTTGGATAAATGTAATTCCTTAGACAATTAAATGCCACTCCAATCACTCATGGTTCCTTCACAGAGCATGCAACAAAATGCAATCAAACCTAGGTTCAATAATGATTTATCCGGAAGGGCAAATGCCGGTTTTTTAGCATCGGCGTTAGCAGAAGTTTCTAAAGTATTTCCCCAGAAAATCACAATCAAAACCAATGACAAACCTGTCACCAAGACCAATCTGAATTCTGGCATGGCGCCAAGAGAAATTAGAATAGAAGCAAATGCCGCACCTACTAAACTAGCAATACTCCAAACACCATGAAAACTGGCAATAATAGATTTCTGGTACAATTGCTGCACCCCAATTGATTGGGTATTGATAGAAATATTAAACAAGTTTCTAGAAGCTCCAAATGCAAAAAGAACAACGGCCATTTGCCAAACCTTGTCTGCAAAACCAATACAACTAAGCAATAACACATATAAAATGGCACCCCCAAGTACAATGTTCCTGCTTTTGTATTTGCCAATTAACCAAGCGGATAAGGGCATCGTTAACATTAGTCCCGCAGGCAAACTAATTAATAGCGTACCCAAAGCGGCATCAGTTAAATGTAGCTTTTGTTGTAAATGCGGGATACTTGAAGCCCAATTGGCATATACAAAACCAGAAACAAAGAAAAATACGGTCACTGCAAGCCGAATCTTAACTGCTGGAATACCCTGTTCGTTTTTCTGGTTCATCTAATTGATTACAACTTGTAGACACAAGGTTAAGCAATCTAAAGGGAATAATAGTCTATTGGCTCGGGTGGAAGTTTCAACAATCACCCAATTTTCGTACCTTCCAATTCTGAAAAAGCCCATCGCCATATTATTCCTGAGCATTTACCTGCTTGCCACCACAGAAGCCCACCAGCTTTTTAAGTTGCCCGTGGTTTTCCAGCATTTTGTTGAACACCAGCAAGAGGATAATAATATTAGCTTTCTTCAGTTTTTGGATATCCATTATTTACACGGTAGTCCAAAAGACTCAGATTATGATAGAGACATGCAATTGCCTTTTAAAAAATCAGCCGATTGTGTGTCTGTGATGGTTAGTGCAGCAGTTGCGGAACAAATGGCAATTACCCTAGAATCCCCTGTTTTTTTAGTAAAACAAGACAAAATAGAATTGGATCATAACAAACCACTTTCTTCCTGTTTGTCCAATATCTGGCAGCCTCCCAAATATTGTTAGTAATTCATTTTTTGTAAATGGCTAATGGTGCTTACCATGAGCTAAATTGCTGTAGGCATTTGCTATAGCAAGATTCCTTCATTACTAAACAGATTTAAATGCTAAATGCAATCATCCAATTTTCCATCAGGAATAAACTGGTTATTGGGCTATTTGTTGTAGCACTTATTGGATATGGGGCACTACAAGTAACTAGATTACCCATTGATGCGGTACCCGATATTACCAATAACCAAGTGCAGGTTATTACCATTGCACCATCCTTTGGTGCAACCGATATAGAACGCTTGATCACGTTTCCTATTGAACAAGCCAATAACAATATTTCAGGGTTAAAAGAAATTAGAAGCTTTTCCCGGTTTGGTCTATCCCTTGTTACCATTGTCTTTGACGATGCTACCGATGTGTATTGGGCAAGACAACAAGTTTCTGAAAGGCTTCAGAAAGTACAGGCCATTATTCCCCAGGGAATTGGGATTCCGGAACTTGGTCCAGTGAGTACGGGGCTTGGAGAAATTTATCAATACGTGGTTAGACCTAAGGAAGGTTATGAAAACAAATTCAACGAAACAGAACTAAGAACCATTCAGGACTGGATTGTTAGAAGACAATTATTGGGTGTAAAAGGTGTGGCAGAAGTAAGCAGTTTTGGAGGCAAACTCAAACAGTATTCTATTGAAGTTGATCCTGCCAAATTACAGAGCTATGGGATTACCATTTCTGATGTATTCAAAGCTTTGGAAAATAATAACCAAAATACGGGTGGTGCTTATATTGAAAAGGGCCCCACTGTTTTGTATATCAGAACAGAAGGATTATTGGGAAGCATTGAAGACATAGAAAATATTTCTATCAAGGAACTAAATGGGGGAGCACCGCTTTTTATTAGAGACGTAGCGAATATTAAAATTGGAAACGCCACCCGTTATGGCGCCATGTGTTATAATGATAAGGGGGAAGTAGCAGGCGCAGTAGTGATGATGCTCAAAGGTGCTAACAGTTCTGACGTGATCAAAGACGTAAAAGAAAGAATTGCCCAAATTCAAAAAACCGTTCCCGAAGGGATTGTCATAGAACCATTCTTAGACAGAACAAAAATGGTGAATAATGCCATTGGAACGGTGGAGAAAAATTTGTTGGAGGGAGCACTAATTGTAGTCTTTGTATTGGTGCTTTTCTTAGGCAATTTTAGAGCAGGATTATTGGTAGCTTCTGTGATTCCACTAGCCATGCTCTTTGCCATTATCATGATGAACTTATTTGGCGTAAGTGGAAACCTCATGAGTTTAGGCGCATTAGATTTTGGGTTGATTGTAGACGGAGCTGTGATTATTGTAGAAGCTGTGATGCATAGGCTGGGACATAGCAAACACTTTGTAAACATCAACAAGTTGAACCAGGTTGAGATGGATGAGGAGGTAAATAATTCTGCCAGCAACATGATGAACAGTGCTGTTTTTGGACAGATCATCATCTTGGTGGTATACTTGCCCATTTTCACTTTGCAAGGTATAGAAGGCAAGATGTTCAAGCCCATGGCACAAACTGTGGCATTTGCGCTCTTAGGGGCATTTATTCTGTCTCTGACATATATACCCATGATGAGTGCCTTCTTCTTGAGTAAGAAGATCAAACACAAACCCAATTTCTCTGACTTATGGATGGGAAAAATTGAAAGATTGTATCAAACCGTTTTAAATAAAGTTATTGGTTATCCAAAACTAGTGCTGTCTTCTGTGGTAGCATTATTTGTAGTGGCTATTTTTGTTTTAAGCACTTTGGGAGCAGAATTTATTCCAGCTTTGGAAGAGGGAGATTTTGCAGTTGATACGCGTGTATTGGTAGGAAGTAGTTTAAAGACCACTATTGAGAATACGCAGAAAGCTGCACATATTTTAAAAACCAATTTTCCTGAAGTAGAGAAAGTGGTCACCAAGATTGGTAGTGGAGAAGTTCCAACAGACCCCATGCCCATGGATGCCAGTGATATGATGGTGATTTTAAAACCAAAAGAAGAGTGGACATCTGCCAAAAACTTTAATGAATTAAGCGAGAAAATGGGTAAGGCTTTAGAAGCAGTTCCCGGAGTTACAGCGGGATTTCAGTTCCCTGTACAAATGCGTTTTAATGAATTGATGACCGGTGCCAGACAAGACGTGGTCTGCAAAATATTTGGAGAAGACCTAGACAGTCTTGCATCATTGGCCAATAAATTAGGGGTCATTGTTAATACAGTAGAAGGCGCTAAAAACCTTTATGTAGAAGCGGTTGCGGGTATGCCACAGATCATTATCAATTACAATAGAAATACCATTGCACAATATGGTCTTAGCATTGCCGATATTAATAAAATAGTAAACACGGCTTTTGCGGGACAAACTACGGGTATGCTTTTTGAAGGGGAGAAAAGGTTTGACGTAGTAGTTCGTATTGGTGGTGAGCAGAAAAAAAATCTACAAGACATTCAAGGCTTGTTAATTCCTACACCCAAGGGGACCCAAGTGCCATTAAGCCAGTTGGCCGATGTACAAATTAAAGAAGGACCCAACCAAATTCAAAGAGAAGACGCCAAGAGAAGAATTGTGGTTGGATTCAATGTGAGGGGTAGAGACGTACAAAGTATTGTAGAGGAATTACAGCAAAAAGTAGATAAGCAACTGAAGTTTCCAACTGGCTATTATGTAACCTATGGTGGTGCTTTTGAAAACTTAAATGCAGCCAAGCAAAGATTGATGATAGCGGTACCTGTTTCACTATTACTCATTTTTATACTACTCTATTTTGCCTTTAACTCTATCAAGCAAGGATTGCTCATTTATTCAGCCATACCCTTATCTGCTATTGGAGGTATCATTTCATTAGCTGCCCGCGGCATGCCTTTTAGCATTAGCGCTGGTGTTGGATTTATTGCCTTATTTGGAGTAGCGGTATTAAATGGGATTGTATTAATTGCTGAATTTAATTTATTGAAAAAAGAAGGTATCACAGATGTAAGAAGGATTGT
>CAIZMD010000024.1 GCA_903933995.1 uncultured Bacteroidota bacterium | reverse complement strand
GGATTAGTATAGACTGCATCAATAGCAGTAACTCTTCCGCTCATACCAGCAGGGCCAATATTACGGGGTTTCATAGACTTGAATTGCTTGCTCAGGTCTACCTGTTGTGCTTGAACTCCCATGGCCAAGCCTAAAGCAAGGAGGGATAAGATTTGTTTTCTCATGAAGTCAGTTTTGGAATTTACAATATCCAACTTTATTGGGCTATGACCAAAAAGGAAGTATGAATGGACCAACCCACCCTGGCCCCACCCCGGCCTGCGGCCACCCCTCCCGCAAGCGGTAGGGGAACTTTTATAAATCAAACAATATCCACTCTTCAAAGGAAGGGGAACTATTTAATTTATTCCCCTATTGGCTGTATCTTGTATCAGCTAAAAACTAACTATGAAGTTGATACACGCCCTCCTGGGATTATTGGCCATTACTCCGGCTATGGCCCAGAAAAAAGAAGTCAAAAAAACTGCAGCACCCATTGTAGCAGAAGTTCCAAAAATGGATAGTCTCTTTAAAAATGCGCATTTCCGCAGCATTGGTCCTTTCCGCGGTGGACGTTCTGTTACCTCTACTGGTGTTGTACAAAACCAATTGGTGTATTATATGGGAACCACTGGAGGTGGTGTATGGAAAACAGAAGACGCTGGTGTGAGCTGGCACAATATCTCTGACAATTATTTCAAAACCGGATCTGTAGGAGCAGTGGCTGTTGCAGAATCAGATGCCAATGTGGTATACGTAGGCATGGGTGAACACGCACCTAGAGGTGTGATGACCAGCTATGGCGATGGCGTTTATAAAAGTACCGATGCAGGAAAAACTTGGAAGCAAATGGGACTGGAAAAAACAGGATCCATTTCTTATATCCGCATACATCCCAATAACCCGGACATTGTTTATGTAGCAGCACAAGGTGCATTGCATGGGCCAAATGCAGATAGAGGTATTTACAAATCTACCGATGGTGGTAAAACATGGAACAAGACATTATATGTAGATGAAAATACAGGCTGCGCCGATTTAAGTTTAGACATGAACAACCCACGCATTATATATGCAGCCATGTGGGATTATAGAAGACTACCTTGGCTCATGCGCAGTGGTGGCAAGGGTTCTGGCTTATACAAATCAGTTGATGGTGGCGATACATGGGAAAAGTTAGAAAAAGGATTGCCCAAAGAAATGGGTAAGATGAGTATTAGTGTATCAAGGGCAAACAGTGAAAAAGTATTTGCATTAATTGAGAGTGATACTCAAAAAGAAGCAGGAGGATTATTTGTAAGTAATGACGCAGGAAAGAATTGGAGCCGCATTAGCAAAGACCATCGACTTACACAACGTGCTTGGTATTATATAGAATGTTTTGCTGATCCAAAAGATGAGAATACGGTCTATGTATTAAACTCACCTGGACTAAAATCTACCGATGGTGGTAAAACCTGGTCAAATTTAAGAGGCCGCCATGGTGACTATCACCAATTATGGATTAACCCCAATAACAATAAGAATCAAGTCATGTCTGATGATGGTGGTGCTTGTATCACTTTCAACAATGGCAAGTCTTGGAGTAGTTTAGACAACCAACCTACTGCACAGTTTTATAGGATTTCTGTAGACAATGAATTCCCTTATAATATTTATGCGGGTCAACAAGACAATAGTTCTGTAAAAATCAAGAGCTCTAATCCAAGTGGTTGGCAGATTGGTGAAAAAGACTGGGATTATTCTTCAGGTGGTGAATCTGCCTTTCTAGCATTTGACCCCAATAATCCACAATGGGTCATGGGTGGAAGTTATCAAGGAACCATTGGTTTATTGGATAGCAAAACTGGTGAAGGAAAAATGCTCATGGTTGCACCAATTCAATATCAGGCATTACAGCCAAAAGATATGAAGTATCGTTTTAATTGGAATGCTCCTATTATTTATAGCAAACACGAACCCAATACTTTTTATCACGCAGCCAATATCTTGTTTAAGACCACAGATTTTGGTAAGAGTTGGAAAGCGGTTTCTCCAGATCTAACCACCCATGATACTACCAAAATGGGTATTAGTGGTGCGCCTTATACCAATGAAGGTGCAGGTGGTGAAAACTATTGCACCATTGCTTATGTAACCGAATCACCATTTGAAAAAGGCGTGATTTGGACAGGTAGTGATGACGGTGTTGTGAGTGTAACTCGCAATGGTGGTGCTAGCTGGAGCAATGTTACCCCACCCGGTTTGGGAGAGGCATTGGTGAATTGTATTGAAGTATCTCCACATGATCCAGCCACGGTATACATTGCCACTACTAAGTATAAAACCAATGATAAAACTGCCATGCTCTACAAAACAACGGACTATGGTAAGACTTGGAAAAAAATCAGTGATGGCATTCCAGAAGGCGCTTATACCCGTTGTATTCGTGAAGATGTAAAACGTAAAGGGTTGTTGTTTGTAGGAACAGAAACAGGCTTATATGTTTCCTTTAATGATGGAGCTAACTGGCAGCAAATGCAATTGGGTTTACCCATTACTCCTATTACGGATTTAAAAATTCACCAAGGCAATTTAATTGCAGCTACCATGGGTAGGGCTTTCTGGATCTTGGATGATCTTCACTTGGTTCAGCAATTTGACCAAGCCAAAAAAGACCAATTACATTTCTTCCAACCAAAGGATGCTTACAGGCTTTCAGGTTATAGTGTACTAAATGGAGAACTAAGCGATGAAGATTTAGAAACACCTTTGCAAGACCGCTCTGGCATTAATGCCCCAACAGGTTTGGTATTGCATTATCAATTACCATCTAAACCAGATTCAGCCATGAAACTGAGTTTAGAAATCAAAGACAGTAAGGGAAATTTGGTTCGTAAATATAGCACTGAGCCAGACAAAGATTTTGTAGGTGGTTATGCAGGTGGTCCATCACCTGACCCAACCATTCCAGCAAAACCTGGTGTGAATCGTTTTGTTTGGGACATGCGTTACCCGCCACAAACTGGTGTGCAAGATGTTTTCATTGAAGGTGGATATGACGGACACAGAGCCGTGCCCGGCGATTATACGGCTGTTTTAAATGATGGCAAACAAAGCAAAACCGTTTCCTTTAAAGTGTTACCTGATCCAAGAATTGTAGCAACTGCCAAAGACTATGAAGACCAACACATACTTGCGTCAAAAGTAGAAGCAGGAATTAATGAGATACACAAGTCTGTTGCTAATATGCGCAAATTGAACAAACAATTGTCTGACTTACAAGAACAACTCAGCGATACTTCTATGTATAAAGCTATCAGGGAACAAACAGCCAAAGTACAGAAAACATTGGCTAAATGGGAAGAAGCATTGGTGCAAACAAAATCTCAGAGTAATGATGACGTGATCAATTATATCAACAAACTCTCTGCAGACTAT
>CAIZMD010000023.1 GCA_903933995.1 uncultured Bacteroidota bacterium | reverse complement strand
TTTGTACTAGTTTGTGGTGGGGTATTGGTCTTGCCAAGATTGGCAAAGGAACCTGGAAAATTTCAATTGCCCTATGTTAATGGAAAATTCATAGTACCCTTGATTGTTTTATCCTTTGTTTTTTTATTCCGTGAAAGGATACTCAATGATCTTAGCAATATTGCCACAGTAGGTTATCAAGAAATCTTATTCCTAGTCTTTGTATTAGCTGCTTTAATTACTGCTACGCTAAGTTTTCTACGAAATTATTCCCTAATTCCAGTTTGTGGGGTGCTCTGTTGTATGTACCTCATGATAGAGATCCCTGGCAAAAGCTGGATGGTCTTCTTTGGATGGATGGCATTGGGATTGTCCATTTACTTGGTCTATGGCCGTAAACGCAGCAAACTGGCTACTCATTAATTGCGTTTAAGAACCAGAACAGTTGTAAATTTGCGCTTCAATTAGTGAAAAGGAATGAAGTACCAAGTAGGCGATGACATTTTGGTGTTATTAAGCAATGAAGAGGGCAAAGTAATAGAAATCATCAATGATAAAATGGTGCTCATAGAAGTGCGTGGGGTAAAGTTCCCAGCTTATATGGACCAGATTGATTTTCCTTATTTTAAGCGATTTACAGAAAAGAAAAAAGAAGCAGCCAAACCTGCTCCCAAAACTTATATTGATCAGGTTCCCAAAGAGAAACCCCAGCCCAGCAAGGTGAAAGTAGCGGATGGCATTTGGCTATCCTTGATCCCCAAATTTGGGATAGATGATTTTAATGATGAAGTGGTAGAACTCTTGAAAGTATGGTTGATCAATCATTCAGACAAAGCTTACCAGTTTAAATATCAACAACAGTTTTTAGGTGTTACCCATTTTGAATTAGATACCAGCATTCAACCCTTTCACGATTTCTACTTACACGATATTAAGTTTGAAGACGTGAATGATTCACCAGGATTCTTGTTTGACTTTTCTTTATTGAATCCAGAGAAGAAAAAAGCACCCCATTTTGAAACCAGTTTGAAAATTAAACCCAAACAATTGTTTCAAAAAATTGAAGCACTCAAAGAAGGGAATAGCCCCACAGTGAATTATCTTTTGTTTGAAAATTATCCTGATAAAGTAGACGATGATCGTTTTGAATTAGGTGTATTAGCTGCAAAAGGGTTCAAAGTGTATGATGCTTCCAAAGGAAGACAGCATTTGCCTCCAGCAAGAACTGTGGTAGATCTACACATTGAAAAATTGCAAAATGACTGGAAGCACTTGAGCAATTTTGAAATCTTAACCATTCAACTCAATGAGTTTGAAAAGTCCCTTGATTTGAGCACAGCCCATTACCAATCTTCTTTGATTGTGATTCATGGTGTGGGTACAGGCAAACTCAAAGATGAGATTCACGAGATCCTAAAATCAAAACGTGAGGTCAAAAATTTCATTAACCAATACGATCCCCGTTTTGGTTATGGTGCAACAGAAATTTTCTTTAAATACTAAGCTGTATATTTTATAAAGCCTGATAGCTTTGCAAAGCTATCAGGCTTATTTATTATAGGATTTGGTATTTGATACTGACTGAAACGTTGGTAGGAGGAATGGGGTTGATACTATAGTTTTCGTGGGTATAATAATTCAAGGTATTGGTCAGATTAGAGAGCTTGGTCATGAGGCTAAGGTTTTTCCAAACATAGCCAGCACTAATATCAAGGGTGGTAAAATCTGACACTGGAAATAATCTGTTATAATTTTGGGTTTGTCCCTTGGTATTATTGAATCCTGCTGTTCTTGGACCTGTATAATATATACCAGCCCCAAATCTCCAACTATTTAAGTGATAGAAAATACTTGTGTTGGCTGTGCTTCCTACTGAGTTTTGCAAGCGTTCACCTTCTATGAAATTACCTTTTGCATCTGGGGTCTTGGTATACCTAATATAATTATAACTATACCCCGCCATAATGTCCATTTCTTTGATTGGATGAATCACTAGATCTAATTCAATACCATCACTTCTTGTTTGTCCGGTTAGGGCTTTTAAATTGGTATTGTTATTTGGGGTAACACCATCAGCAGCAAATAAAGCGGTTTGTGCAAGGTTATGATTGATGATACTATAGGCTGTAATATTGGCCAGTAAAGCGCCTGCAAAAAAATCATTTTTAATACCCAGTTCAAATTGGTCAATAATAGATGGGGCTAGTGCATTGCCATATACATCTGTGCCATTATTAACTGAGAAAGAATTGGCATAAGAAGCAAATACACTGGTATGTTTGCTTGGTTGGTAAACAAGACCCGCTCTGGGTGAAAATGCCTGATCTGTTTTGGCAATACTAAGTGTAGAAACGCCAGTTGCTAAATCAAGTGTATTGGCTGGGTCTGCTTGTTGCAAAGACCAACGTAGTCCCAGCATTAGTTTTAATTTGGAATGAATACTAATTAGGTCTTGAACATAGGCCCCATATCTAAGTATTGGGGTTGATACCAGTCTAATTTCTTTTGCATTAGGAATATCGGTTCTGGCTCTGAATTTATTGGCGTCTAAAATATTGATGGTGTCATAAATAGTTGGTTGATTAAAAGTCCAAGCCTTGGTAGCATATTGGTCTATATCTATACCAGTTAAGAAAATATGGCTCATTTTTCCGGTATTGAATTTTCCGGAAAGAGACAGTTGTACCATATAGTAGTTTTCATCATTTCTTGTCCTATTCAATGGTCTATAAAAATCGCCATTGGCCATTGCTTGAATTCTTTCAATAGAATAATAGTCTCGGTTATAATGTTGCCAAGAAATACTGGAATTGATTTGCCAATCCTTGTTGATGCAGTGTTTGAGCGTAGCTGTGGCACTGGTTTGTTTGGTTTTGGCATATTGCCAAGCTGTTCCAAAGAAAGCTGATCTGGGTACATCTGGAATGGAGGTATTGTTGATGCTGCCAATGCCAAAGTCTGGTGTGAAATCATGTTTTAAATAATCCGCTTGCAAGAGTAATTCAGTTTTTTGTCCTAGCTTAAATAAGAAGGAGGGATTCACATAATATCTTTTGGATTGAACCTGATCTCTAAAACTGGCGGCGGTTTCATAGTTACCATTGATTAGGTAAGCAACAGATTTTGACAAGGGTCCAGTGATTTCAACATGGGGTTTGAATAAACCAAAACTACCCATACGAATAGCCAGTTCTGCGGCCTTTGTAAATTGTGGTTGTTTGCTTACTAGATTGATAATACCACCTGGGGCAACATTGCCAAATAGCACCGCACTACTTCCTTTTAAAACTTCTACTTTTTCTAAGGAACTGGTTTCAGGCATGGTTCCTGAGTTTATCCGGATTCCGTCTTTGTAAATATTATTGGAGCCCATACTGTATCCTCTTGCAGAAAAATTTTCTTGGGTAGCACCTCTGGTAGTAGCCAAATAAACGCCATTCACATTTCTGATAACATCGCTCAAGCGTAATGCTTGTTGTTGATTCATTACTTGGCGATTAATCACTGCAACGGCCTGTGGTAAATCCATGGCCGGGATGGCTACTTTGCCAATGGTCAAAGACTTTTGGTTATTGGTTCTATTGGCGTGAACTGTTACAGATGTTAATGGTTTTGAGTGGGTAATGGTATCCTTTGAAGTGGAAGGGGTGTTTTGTGCTTGTACTAAGTTCCATTGACAACAGACCAAAATGGTTGTCAGCATCATGTGTAGATTTCTCATTACTATATAGGTTATTTGGATATTTAATTTCTACTGCAAAGTTGTTTTAGAACTAGGACTAAGTCTTGCCGCATTGGGAAAAGCTCTTTACGCAATCAGGAAATTGACTGGCGCGTTTGTATACAAATGAGAAAATCTTGGTTTTTAAGTTATCGCAATTGGTAAATTTTATAATGATTAGCTTTGCAACGCTACAAACCCGAGCTATCGCTCTCATGCAAATGGGGGAGGAAAGTCCGGACAGCATAGGGCAACCCACCGGTTAATGGCCGGCATTACTAGCAATAGTCATAGAGATAGTGCCACAGAAAATAACTACCTCGTAAGAGGAAAAGGTGAAAAAGTGCGGTAAGAGCGCACGGCTTAGCAAGGTAACTTGTTAGGGGGGTAAACCTTGGGTGTTGTAATGCCATGTATAGGAGCGTTTGAAGGCGGCCCGCTTGAGCTCCAGGGTAGGCAGCTAGATCTTGCAAGTAATTGCAAGGCCAGATAAATGATAGTTTAGAAACAGAATCCGGCTTATGAGGTTTGTAGTATTTTTTAGTTTCATTCACCTACTTTTGCAGCATGACAATAGAGCAGCTTAAATATATGAGGGACCGTGTAGTTGTCCTGAGGAGGTTTCTTTGACGTTGAGAACCGCACATATAAAGTAGATACCGACAAACAGCTCTCGCTTTCTCCAGGATTCTGGGACGATAATAAGCGCGCAACAGCCATTGTTAAGGAAATTAAGGTAAACGAATATTGGTTGAAATTATACCAACAGGTAGAGGGTGCCGTAGAGGATTTTTCCGTTCTATTTGATTTTTGGAAAGGGGGCGATGCTACAGAAGAAGATGCCCGTGAAGGTTATACTCAAGCTATTGCTTTGATTGAAGAAGCTGAATTCAAGAGCACTTTAAATAAACCCGAAGACGAATTACCAGCGGTATTGCAAATCAATGCTGGTGCTGGTGGTACAGAGAGCCAAGACTGGGCTCAAATGTTGTTGCGCATGTACCGCATGTATGGAGAGAAACAAGGCTGGAAAGTAACTGAATTGGATTATCAAGACGGTGACGCTGCCGGGATTAAAAGCGCCACTCTGCAATTTGACGGAGACTTTGCTTATGGATTTTTAAAAGCAGAAAGTGGAGTGCACCGGTTGGTCCGTATTTCTCCCTTTGATAGCAATGCCAGAAGACATACTTCTTTTGCCTCTGTCTTTGTTTATCCCTTGATTGACGATAGTATTGAAATTGAAGTAAACCCAGCCGATCTGGAATGGGCTTTTTATAGAAGTGGTGGTAGTGGTGGTCAGAACGTAAACAAAGTAGAAACCGCAGTGCGATTAAAACACGGACCAAGCGGATTCATCATTGAATGTCAACAAGCCAGAACCCAGGGTGAGAATCGTGAATTGGCTATGAAGATGTTGAAAAGCCGTTTGTATGAAGAAGAACTACGCAAAAGACAGGAACTACTCAATGCTACCAATGCAGGCAAGAAAAAAATAGAATGGGGTTCTCAAATTAGATCTTATGTCTTCCATCCTTATAAAATGATCAAGGATCACCGTACCGATTTTGAAGTGGGTAATGTGGGTCCCGTGATGGATGGAGAACTAGATGGCTTTATCAAAGCTTTCTTGATGATGGAAAAAGAAGACGCGAATGCCAATTAATTGGATTGATTAGTAACACTTGGTTCTTCAAAAAATTTTAGAAAGGGTTTCTTCTTTGGCTCAAACCTAAACCAGCAATACCCCCCAATAATGGCAATCATGGATGCTAGTAAAACAGCTATTTTAGCTATGTCTTGAACAGCCACTTCTTTAAATGCTAGTGTAGAAATAAAAATGCTCATGGTAAATCCAATACCCGCTAAGATGCCTGCTCCAATAATTTTATACCAAGTAATTCCTTCTGGTAGTTCCGCCCATTTTCTTTGAACCAAGAAATAGCAGGCAGCTGTAATTCCCAAAGGTTTGCCCAAGCATAATCCAAGAATGACGCCCCAGCCCAAGCGACTATCCAATGCTTGAAAACTATTGGCTGGTACTGGAATGGCCGTGTTGGCTAAGGCAAAAAGCGGAATGATTAAAAAGTAAACCGGTAAATGAATACCCGATTCAAAATTTCTCAAATGTTTTACAGGCACTAAGAAGGCAAAAATAACACCAGCTACAGTAGCATGAATGCCGGAATTAAACATGCAATACCAAAGTAGTATGCCCAACAGAAATTGCCAAATGCCAAATGCCACTTGTTTTTTATTTAACCAATAGATTAGCCCAACGCAAATCAATACGCCCAATAAATAACCAATCTGTAAATGGCTGCCATAAAATAAGGCAATCACCAAAATGGCTCCTAAGTCATCTATAATAGCTAATGCTGTAAGAAAGATTTTTAAACCCATGGGTACTCGTTTACCCAACAAAGAAGCAACGCCTAAAGTAAAAGCAATATCAGTTGCAGTTGGAATGGCCCAACCATTGATATTCTCGTGTCCCTTATTAAATAGACCATAAACTATTGCAGGAGCCAGCATGCCTCCAATGGCTCCGAATACGGGCAACAGAGATTGTTTGAGAGAAGAGAGTTGACCATCCATCATTTCTCTCTTGATTTCCATGCCTGCCAAGAAAAAGAAGATAGCCATTAGTCCATCATTGATGAACAAGAGGGGAGAATTGGGTAGGGAAAGAAAACCAATTTCAACATGGTGCTGATCTAGACCTGAAAAAGAAAAATGCCAAAAATGTAAATAGGATTGAGCGGCCCAATCCCAATTGGCAATCAACAATGACAAACCAGTACATGCTAGTAGCATGATCCCCACGGATTTGCTATCGTGCATAAAATGTTTGATGGGGTTAATCAGGTATGTTTTGAAAAATCCGCTCATGGCTACAAGATAAATAATTTGCTGAAAGAGATGTATAAACCCTAATTGTCATAACTCAACATCTGGAACTTGCTCTTGGGTCTACGGTCTTCCTGCCATTTAAAATTACGGAGTTTCAGGTCTTCGTGATTCACTTGCCGCATGGGGTAGGAGTTGCCAATCAAATTGTTTCTAAAAACCACTTTTTGGGGTTTGTTATCTTCAAAACTAATGTCAATCATATCTGCCTCAGACTTATTAACTCCAGTAAAACGTTTAAAATCGTCCAAGCCATAATAGACATTTTCTGCACTGCCCTTGGCCCGCATAAAATTGATTTGTCCATCATTAAATAAGGCGTTGATGCTATTGCCTTTTAGCTGATTATAATAATCCTTGCTGCTGCTATCGGCTAGGTTTAATGCCATGGCGTTTTCAAAAACATAGAGCCTTTCTGGTTTCTTATTGGCCAAGAACAAATACAAAGTGTCTCCACTAATTTGGTTGCTCTGTGCCCATGCTACAGGCTCTTTAAACAACCTGAAAGTAGAATCCTGCATACTATAAAAAAGACTATCGCCAACGGCTTGTAAACTATCCGAGAAAATGCGCACATGATAAAATGCTTCTATGAATTTATCCGTACTACTATCTTCCTTGTCTTTATCTGGCCCAGTCTTAATCAAGGGCTGGTGCATGGTACTATCGCGGATGGTAGGTACTTTTCTAGTCTTGATCAAATCGGATAATCGCGCAGAATACAAAGTATCTGCACTTACATAAATACTATCCCTGTTTTGCTTGATCAATAAGAGGGGTTTTTGTGTTGCCAAAAAAGCAGACTTCTTTTTATTGGTCTTGATATTATTGGCAATTAAGTCATAGCCTTCTGTACTGTCCTTTCCTCTATACACCGCATTGCCCGTAAATTCACTCATACCCGTACTATCGTCAAAAGCCATATCATCGGCTGTGAAAGTATAGGTACTATCATCAATTACAGAACGCTGACGCAATACCCCTTTTTTATTCTTGATATCAAACCAACCATCTTTTGTTTTAATGGTTCGCTTCTCATTTAAAATCACCGTAGGGCAGGTGAATGTGGCAATATCTGTATTGGTATTGTACTGTAGGGTATCTGTATTGATTTTGTATTCGGGGTCTACCAAACGCACTTTTTGTTTAAAAATCACGTCCTTGGTATCACCATAGTAATAGCCTTCCTTGCTAGTAAGTACTGTTTTCTTGTCTACTACTTTTCCGCCATTTCTATAGACCCCAATTTTGAGTGTTACATCATAGTCTAAGTCATCGGTTGTGAGAACCGCTTTGCCATCTGTGAGCTTTACCTTTTTTTGTAGTTGGGCTTTTTTTTCCTTTCCTTGGTACTTGAGGTATTGAGCATAAGTATGCACACTATCCGCATCATTGATATGAACATTCCCAAAAGCTTCTAAGGTATTGAGCAAACTATTGATCACAATACTATCGGCATAGAACAAAGTGTTTTCCTGTTTTACCAATACATTTCCTCCAAGAGAAATTAGGTTGGTAACACTATCCACTTTTACCGCATTGTAGCGGTCTGCTTTCAGAATATCAATCTGCTTTCCTGGCACAACCGTATCCACAGGATTTCTTTGTGCCATAGCCGTAAAGCCGCACAACGTAAAGAGCACTACAAGAATCAATTTCTGGGACCAACTCATTTTTGGGATGTCTTGGTGGAATCAGCCAGGGGTTGCATCAATGGTCCTGTTTTGTCTTTCTTTCCAAACACAGAGACATTGACATAACGTTTGGGGTGCATGCGTAAATCATCAATTAAAATATTGGTGCTACGCATGGTATTGTTCAAATTATTGTACAAAGTTTTGTCATTGATCAGCATACCAAGAGATCCTTCTTTAGAATCAACTTTGGCCATGACCGTATTTAATTTGTTCAAAGCCGCTTTTAATTCTTTGACACTTCCTTCTAAATCAGCCTTAGACAATTGCTCGGTAGTCTTTTCTACATTGTTCATTGTCCGGCTCAGCTTTTCATTATTGTCCGCTAAGTTTTTGGTAAAACTATTTACATTGTTCATTGACTGCGTAATAGTACCAGACTGTTGGTGCAACATGTTCTCAATAGAAACAGCAGACTTTTGCAAACTAGCCGTGGTCTGATTCATATTAGCTATCACTGCTTGTAAATTGTTCTTGGTGGAAGGGTCAAAGACGGTATTAATATTGTTCAAAACAGCATCCAAAGATTTAATGGTTTGTTTTAACTGATCACCTACTGGTCCCAATTTATCCATGACTTCACCCATCAATCCTGGTTCTGAAACAGTTTTAATAGTATCACCCGTCATCATACCCTTGGCAGAATTGCCCAATTTGATTTCAACACTTGGGGTGCCCAACATGCTTTCTTTGATAACAGCAACTGAGTTGTCCGGAATCATATAATAATCCTTCAACTTAATGGTCACCAAAATACTGGAGAGTGCTTTGTCTGAATTTTCTAACTCAAATACGGAGCCTACCTGGTATCCATTAATATATACAGGATTGGATACCATAATACCCTTGGTATTGGCGTATTTGGCATAAATAAAATGACCTGTTTTGAACATGGTTCTACCACGCAGGAAATTAAAACCAAGAATCAAAAAGGTGATGGCTATGGCAGTCAGAGCGCCCACCTTGGTTTCATTTGAAATCTTCATAGCTACAAAACTAAGGTTTCTTGGGCTGAAGCCTTCCTATCAGAGATGTAAAAAATCAGCGGAAATGGTTAAAATTATTTGGAACCGCCAACAGAGAGTTGCTTCTCAAGGGAAAATTTGTAGCGTTTTAAGGAGCGAATAATGACTTCGCAGATTTCACGCTGCCCGTCTTCATTGTTCAAATATTCCTCTTCTTCTGGGTTAGAAATAAAGCCTGTTTCAATTAATACAGATGGCATTGCTACAGCCTGTAATACCCAAATTCCTTTTTGGCGCTGTTGTGCCTGACGGCTAACCCTACCTACTTTCTGAAATTCTTCTTCAATGGTTAGGGCTAAATTGGCGGAACGCTGAAAATATTGTTGGGTTTTTAGCGTAGAGATCATCATTTTGGTAGGGTCATTGCTATTGTTCTCATTCAGAATCTTAGCAGACACACTATCCATATACATGTCCATATTTTCTGTCAATGCTTCTTTCTTAGCATCGGTTTTACCCACTCCATAGATAAAGGTTTCGGTTCCCTTGGCTGGATTGGGGGTAGTCCAAGTATTATAATCCGTTACTTTTCTAGTGTATTTCTTTCTTTTTTTACCCTTACCCTTGTAATAAGTTTCAGTATGATGTCCAACTACTTCTCTGTGTCTAATTGGGTCGGCACTGTTCACGTGAATACAAACAAACAAATCGCCCTTGGCTTGATTGGCTATTTGGGCCTTGGTAATCACAGAGTGAAAAATATCGGTGGTGCGGGTCATAACCACTTCTACATCGGGCATTTCATCGCGCAGCATTTGCTCTAGTTTCAAGGAAACGGCTAGCGCGATGTCCTTTTCATTAGAGAATTTACCTCTAGCGCCACCGTCTGATCCTCCATGGCCTGGGTCAATCACAATCCTTCTCAAGCCCTTATTTTGCATGGGATTGGGTTTAGGATGGACAAAGGACATGGCTACCAAAGCACAAAATCCGCATAAAAAAAAGCCTGTTATTGTTCTGCGCATCATATCAATTCGTTAAAGGATTTTCCTCACATACCATTATACCCCTCGAAGCCCTTATTTTTGCCCCCTGAGAACTATGAGCAAACTGTGCAAATTTAACGTAAAAACGCTCCTTGGTATTGTTGTATTGGCTTATTTGCTGATATTAACAATTCATACTGAGGCTTCCAGAGCGCAGCAGCCCATGGTATGGAACTGGCTGAACACCCTACAAGATACGGTTCCTGAAACCGTGCCGGTGAAAAAAAGTATTGAACCTGACCCTGACGATACCACCAATCTAGATAGTATTCCCAAAGTTGATACCCTGCATATTTCTAAAGACAGTATTGATGCGCCCGTTAAATACAATGCAGAAGATTCTGGGGTGCTCATTATTCCAACCAAAGAGTTCATTTTATATGGCAAGGCCAAAATGGACTACAAAGACATGAATTTGGATGCGGCTACCATCAAGTATGACCAGCAAACTCAGATCATTAAAGCCTATGGTGGCGTTGACACGGCCAATAATCCCTTAAACAAACCCCATTTTAACCAAGGGGAAACCAAGACCATTAGTGATTCCATTGCCTTTAATACAAAAACGGGTAAGGCATTAATCCAAAATACATTTTTGCAAGAGGGTGAGATTTTTGTGAATGCGCAACAGCTCAAAAGAGTGAATGCCGAAGAAGCTTTTGCTAGAAAAGCTAGGTTTACTACCTGTAATCTAGATACCCCGCATTTTGCCTTTAGAACGGGTAAGATGAAAATTGTCAATAACAAATTAGGCGTCTCTGGTCCTGCATTCCCGGAATTTGAAGGCGTGCCCATGCCTGTTGGGATTCCTTTTGGACTATATCCATTGAGTAGGGGAAGGCATTCCGGCTTTATGGCACCGGCTTTTATTACCAGCGAAGATTTTGGGGTTGGACTAGAGGGATTGGGTTATTATAAAGTGATCAATGACAATGTAGATATTACCACCAAGGCCAATATTTACTCCTACGGAGGATGGCTACTGAATTTTAATAGCAAATATATTAAGCGCTACCGCTACACAGGTAATTTGAATTTAACTTTTCAAAATACCAAGGCCTTGAATAGGTCTGGAAGTTCAAAAGAAGAATTTAGCCAGTCCAAATCTTATATGATTAACTGGAGTCATAGTATGGACAATAGGGCTAGACCAGGAACTAGTTTTGGAGCATCGGTGAATTTCGGATCTACCAAGTTTAACCAATCCTTGCTCAACAACCCCTATGCCAACTTCAATAACCAGTTAAGTTCATCTATCAATTATGCCAAGGATTGGAGGGGCAAGTACAACCTGTCTTTGAACGCCAACCACAACCAGAATAGTAATTCAGGTTTGGTGAATGTGAACCTACCTACGGCCAACTTTAACGTGGTTACTTTTTATCCTTTCCAGAAAAAAGAATCGGTGGGTACGCCCAAATGGTATGAGAAGCTTGGCTTGGGTTATAGTGGCAACCTGCAAAACCAATTCTCTTTCTACGATAGTACTTTCAATTTTCGTAGAATGTTAGATACGGTACAATGGGGTGCTCAACACAATATTCCTATTACCTTGTCCTTGCCTTCACTGGGTCCCATAACCATCGCGCCAAGCGTATCTTATGAAGAACGTTGGTATGGGCAATCCAATACTAAATCATGGAACCCAACTACACAAAAAGTAGATACTACTATCACCAAGGGTTTTTATACAGCTCGTCAAATGGGATTTGGAATAGGAGCCAATACCAGAATTTTTGGTACTTATTTGTTTAAAAAATCTAAGGGTGTTCAAGCCATTAGACATGAGATCAGACCCAATATCTCTTTGAACTATAAGCCCGATATGGCTAAGAAGGATTATTATGAAACGCAGGTGGATACTTCAGGAAGAACACAACGCTTTTCAAGATTTGATGGTGGTATCATGGGTTCCTTTTCTGAAGGAAAATTTGGAGGTATTGGATTTGGGGTTGACAACCTTTTAGAAATGAAAGTGAAGGATAAAAAAGACACAGCCAATAAAGAAGCCAAGAAAGTGCGCATCATTGATGGTTTTGGTTTTTCTTCTTCTTATAATTTGATGGCCGATAGTTTTGCCTTGGGCAATTTTAATTTATACGCACGTAGTACCCTGTTTGAAAAAGTAAATATTACGGCTAGTGCCAATTTGGATCCTTATGATGTAGATAGCAAAGGGTACCGCATAAACAAATTATTGTTTGAACCTGGTAAGGGAAAATTTGGTAGAATAACCAGTGCCAACCTAGCTATTAGTACTTCTTTCAAGAGTAAGACCAAGGATGAAAAAGAAGGTAAGGAATCTAAGAGCAAGGACCTGCCTTTGGATCCATTTATGACCCCTGATGAACAGCAAAGACAATTGCAATTTGCTAGGGCCAATCCAGCAGAATTTACAGACTTTAATGTGCCTTGGTCATTGAGTTTTTCTTATTCCTTGAACTATACGCAAACCCTGAAATCAGATTTTAGCGGCTACCAAAGTCAAATCTTTTCTTCTATGAACTTTAATGGAGACTTTACTTTAACGCCAAAATGGAAAATGGGTGGTACGGGTTATTTTGATTTTAACGTGATGCAGTTGCAACAGTTGAGTATGTTTATTACCCGGGAAATGCACTGCTGGCAATTGTCTATCAATGTTACACCCATTGGTTTGTATCGATCTTTCAATATTACCATCAATCCTAAGTCAGGGATCCTTCGTGATTTAAGGATTAACCGTAGTAGAACCTTCTCTAATTTCTAGGTATCTTACTTTGTGATTAACAGTTAGTTGCAATTGGCTAATTTGAATTAATTATTGGCCAAATAATAGGCAGACATGATCTGGAATACCTTATCTCTGAGTTCTTTGCTGGTTAATCCTACTGGACTAACTGGCTCCAAAAAATGAATGGCAACAGGGTGTGGCACCAAGTAAAAAGACTTGTCTGCAGGCATGGCTTGCTTGGTATGTAAAATCACAGAAGGAATAATCTCCGTTTGGGTATCCACCGCCAATTTAAAAGCCCCATCAAAAAATGTCTTTAATGGCTCCTTGGTTCTATTTCTAGTTCCTTCCGGGAAGATGCACATATGGAAGCCCTTTCTCAATGCGGCTTTCATGTCATCAAAACTTTTTCTACGGCTGGCATCGCTATTGCGGTCTACTAACACCGAACCTCTGGCATAATAAAATCCAAACAAAGGTACCTTGGTAAATTCTTTTTTGGCAATGGTTTGATTAGGGCCAGGAATAAATGGCGCAGACAGGGGA
>CAIZMD010000022.1 GCA_903933995.1 uncultured Bacteroidota bacterium | reverse complement strand
TACAAGCATCTGTACGTAGAGATGGTTTAAGCTCATTAGCTCCAGAATCTAGATTTGGTATCTTCCCAGGCTTCTCTGCAGGTTGGAGAATTTCTGAAGAAAAATTCTGGTCAAATAATGCAGGATTAAACAAATGGCTGAGCGATGTTAAACTAAAAGGTTCTTACGCCGTGGTGGGTAATCCATTGGGTGGTTTCCCTTACTTAAGTACTTTCTCAGCTGCTAACTATGGTAATATCAGTGGTTTGGCACCAAACTTAATTGGTAACCGTTCATTGCAATGGGAGACTTCTAAGAAATTTGACCTAGGTCTTGAAATGTCTATTTTGAATGGCAGATTCAATGTTGGATTTGATTGGTTCTTAAATGATATTGATAACCTAGTATTGGGAGTTCCAACACCTCCAACTGCTGGTATCCCAGGTAACAGTATTTCTCAGAATATTGGTACTGCAGAAAACAGGGGTATTGAGTTGACCATTGGTGGAGACATTATCCGTAGCAAGGATTTCAACTGGAATCTAAGTGTTAACTATACCAACGTAGAGAATAAAATCAAGTCATTGTATACCATTGGTGGTACACCTGTGTTAACCATTCCTGGTTCATACAATAACATTGAAGTAGGACAGTCTTTGAACTATCTCTATGGATATAGATATGCTGGTGTTAATACAGCTAACGGTAATCCCATGTACTTAAATAATACGGATCAATTGGTTCAGCACAATATTGCCAATGGCGCTTATTATTTTGCTAATAGCAAGAATGATCCAACCTTGGGTACCCAAACATCTTTGGGCTTGGCCGATAGACGCAATTTAGGATTGAGCTTACCTACTTTCTTTGGTGGTATCTCTAATAGCTTCCGTTACAAGCAATTTGGATTGGAATTTTTAATCCGTTATTCTGGTGGAAACAAAGTGATGAATATTACACGTCAAGAAGCTTTGTTAAGTCAGAACTTCCACAACAATGGCGTAGAAATTCTACAGCGTTGGACAACTCCTGGTCAGGTAACAAACGTTCCACGTTTGGTGCAAGGTCAGAGTAACAATATCAACCAAAATGGTTTAGCCATTTCACGCTTTGTTGAATCAGGTGACTTTGTTCGTTTGCAAAACGTAACATTCAGTTATAGTATTGATAGCAAGCGTTTGATGGATCATACCAATGGTTATGTGAAGTCTATGCGTTTCTTTGTTCAAGGACAGAACTTGGCCCTTTGGACCAAATACTCTGGATTAGATCCTGAGAACGCTTCACAAGCAGGACAAGATAATGCGGTATCTCCTCAACCAAGAACCCTTTCATTTGGTCTAAACGTAGGATTCTAAACATACATTAACAGATTAACTATAAAACAAACAAAATGAGATTCAATAAATTTTTTACAGCTACTGCAGTTTCAGTCTTGGTACTGGCTGCTACAGGTTGCGAAAAGGTTCTGGATGAAGCTCCTTATACTGCCTTTACAGATGAGAGTGTGTTTACTACTCCAGAAAGGGCTTTGTTGGCGCTAAATGGGGTTTATGATGCTGGTCAAACTGGAAGTACCACTTTGGGTGGTAGAGGATATCCTTTTGGAGCCGCTACTGTAGAACAAGGTGAATGTAGGGGAGAAGACATGGTAAACCTTGCAGCTTTTTATCAGATCACTTATCAAGGAACCTATACACCAACAACGGCTAACAACCAAGCCATGTGGGATAATACCTACAACATGATTAATAAAGCCAATATTGCAATTGATGGCTTTAAGAAAGTGGGTGCTTCAGGAATTATTTCTGCAACATTAGCTACGCAGTATGAAGCAGAATGCCGTTTCTTGAGAGCATTAGGTACACATGAATTATTGGTTCACTATGCCCGTCCTTATTTGGATGGAAATGGTGCTGCATTAGGTGTTCCGTATAGAGAAAATGCCATCACCGGTAGTGCAAGTTTGGATAAATTGAAAACTGAACCACGCCCAACTGTGGCATATGATTATAGCAGAATTATCAATGACTTAAATTTTGCAGAAGCAAATTTACCCAATACCAATGGTGTAATCAGGGCTTCCAAAACTGCTGCCATTGCTTTAAAGCAAAGGATTTATATGCATATGGGACAGTGGGACAATGCTAAAACAGAAGGTGCCAAATTAATTCCAGCTACAGTTACTCCTTTAACACCAGCGGCTACTACAAGTGTGATTGGTGGCCATAGTTTGTTGGCTAATCCTGCAGGTGCATTTGGTTTGCCAGGTGGTAACAGTATTACTGCAGAGAATTTGTTCTCTTTCAAAAATGACCCATTGGATAATGGTAGTGTAAACGGTGCCATGGCCCAAATGCTTGGATCTGCTGATCTTGGCGGTCGTGGTCTGGTTTCTATTTCACCCATTATCTGGAATAATGCTGCTTGGTTAGCTAGTGATACTAGAAGAAGCAATCTATACAGATTGGGTGGTACGTCAAATGGTACCAGTGCTGCTGGTTTGGCCATCATGACCACCAAATACACAGACTATGTAAACAGAGGAGACAATTGTCCTATTATTCGTTTTGCAGAAGTATTGTTGAACCAAGCGGAGATTGAAGCAAGGCTTTCACCTTCTGCTGTTTCACAAAGAGCCATTGATTTATTGAATATGGTACGCAACCGTGCTAGTGCTGCACCTGCAACTACCCAATATACAGCTGCTAGTTTTGCAGATGCTACTGCTCTAATTGCAGCCATTTTGTTAGAACGCAGAATTGAATTTTTGGCAGAAGGAAGACGCTGGCCCGATATTCATCGCACAGCAGCGGATCCAATTACGGCGCTTAGAGCAGCAGGTATTCCAGCTAAAATATCTAATGGTACTAGTGGATCTGCTTTGTACGGTATTGGTGTTCCTGTAAATCCAGGACAACCTGGTATTCCTTACAGTGATTATCGTTTTATCTGGCCTATCCCAATTGGAGAGGTAACTCAGAACCCAATCATTGTTCAAAACCCAGGCTATTAATCTTCAAAAAACTAAAGCATGAAAAAACAAATTTTCAATAAAGCTGGTCTATTTGCTTTGCTATTTGGAGCAATGGCCACCATGAATTCTTGCTCCAAGGATCTACCAGTTGCAGAAGCGGATTCAAGAGAATCAGCACTAGTAGCTGTTCATAATTTTGCCTTGTTGGTTCCTTCTAATCTTACCGTGATGTTGAACAATGCCAATCTATCGGTATTGGGTGCACCAGCATCCATTGCATATGGTGGTAACTTATCAGGACCTTATGCAGGTGTGAAGCCAGGAGCAACAACAATTGGGTTAAGAACACTTACAGGTACTGCTGATTTAGTTAGCAAATCTGCCAACTTGGTTGCTTCTAGCGCCACATCGGTTTTTGCCTATGATACATTAACTCCTGCTGGAACTATCAAAGCCATTGCACTAAGCAATAATATGACTGCACCAGCTGCTGGAACTGCCAATTTGAGGTTCTTGAATCTATCTCCAACTAGTGCCGTTTTAAGTGCTGTTTTAACAAGAACAGCAGACGGATTTGGAGTTGCTACAACAGGTTCAACCACTTTTGGTAACGTAGCTTATGTTGGATCAACTACCCCTAATGAAGCAACATTGTCCAATTTTACCAATATTCCAGTTGGTACTTATACTTTGGTATATGCTTCAGGAACAACACCTGTGTTAAGTACTACCATCACCATCAGAGAGGGTAAAGCCTATTCCTTGGTGGCTCGTGGTTATGCCGCAGGTAGACCAGGTACCACTACGGCACAGGCCTTAGGTGCTTCTTTAATAATGCACAACCCATAAAGTTGTTTTATATGAATCTAAGAGGCTGTCTCAAAAAGACAGCCTCTTTTTTTATTCCCAATGGCCAAATGCATCCTTGCCGTTTGTCATATAACTGTATTTTTTCTGAATTAGTAAACCGCAGAAACCCTGATTAGGCTAGTTTCGCACCCTGTTTCAGCAATAAATAACAGTAAATCAGCAGTTTTTTGCAGTTTTTTGCTGTAATACAGGAGAAAAAAACAATAAGTGTTTTTTGTTTAATATTTAAAATACCTATAGCAAAGCATTTAGATATTAATAATAACACCTGTTCGTTTTTATTTCCATTATTGCAGCTTAAGCCAACAAACCACTGTCTTTATTGTTACCAGTTTGTTATTTAACAATCGCCCCCAAAAACAAAAAACTAAACTATGAGAAGAGTACTCACGATGTTCCTGTGCATGGTGTTGGCTGTTTCCTCCGTTTTGGCCCAAAACAGGACCATTACCGGAAAGGTAGCTGACGAGACCGGCAAATTGTTGGAAGGCGCGTCTGTTCAGGCGAAAGGCTCCAAATCTGCAGTTTTAACAAAAGCAGATGGATCTTTCTCTATTCAGGTAGCACCTAGTGTAAAATCCATCATTGTATCCTATGTAGGATCTGATGCTATGGAAATTACTTTGAACGGAGAATCTGTTTATGCCGTTTCACTAAAGAAAAAAGTAGATCCACTAGAAGAAGTAGTGGTAACTGGTTATCAAGCCCGTAAGAAAAGGGATGAAGCTGGCGCGATTTCTTCTATTAAAGCTGCTCAAATTGAAAATTTACCAAACGCTTCTTTGGATAAAGCCCTGCAAGGTAAAGCTGCGGGTGTATTGGTACAAGCTACCAATGGTTTACCAGGTGGAGCCATCAACGTGCGGATCCGTGGTCAGGGATCATACCTAGCTGGTAACGATCCTTTGTACATTGTTGATGGTGTTCAAATCAACACTCGTTCAGATGGTAACTTTACACAGAATAACCCTCTGGCTTTCTTAAACCCAGACGATATTGAAACCATTGATATCTTAAAAGACGCGGCTTCTGCTGCCATCTATGGTTCAAACGCTTCTAATGGTGTTGTGATCATCACTACTAAAAAAGGTAAAGCGGGTAAAACCAAATTCAATGCCAACGTTTATATGGGTTCTGTTCAATTGATGAAGAAACTGGAAATGTCTAATTCTCAGGAGTATTTCCGTATGAGGTCTGAAGCTTATGGTAATAGCAATAACTTACCATGGGATAATGTGGCTGTATTGCAAACTGTTTTGAATGAATTGCGTGTTCCAAATGCTGCAACTTTAACTCAGGCACAAGCTTTGGCAGCTGGTGCCGCATTGC
Source organism: uncultured Bacteroidota bacterium (assembly GCA_903933995.1). Taxonomy (GTDB): domain Bacteria; phylum Bacteroidota; class Bacteroidia; order Chitinophagales; family Chitinophagaceae; genus Sediminibacterium. The sequence continues at coordinate 2,912 of CAIZMD010000022.1, read as the reverse complement.
CTACTTATGATTGGCAAGACGCTGCATTCCGTACAGGTTCTATTCAGAACTATGAATTGAGTGCAAGTGGGGGTAATGAAAAAACCACTTTCCGTGTAGCAGGTAACTATTCTTTTCAGGAAGCCAATGTTACCAAGGCCGATTTTAAACGTGCAGGTATTCGTTTTGATATTCAAAACAAAGCCACTGACCGTTTAACCATTGGGTCTAGTGTAAACTTGAGTACGTTTATGCAGAATAACCCATTTGCAACCAGTGGTTCATTCTTAGGAAGCCCTGCATTCTCTGCATCTGGTATTATTCCTGTGAATCCTATTTATAATCCTGATGGAACATATTATGGTGTTCAAGGTCAAACTCCAGCCAACTTGATTGGTACATTGAACCAGAACATTATTCAAGTAAACGATTATAATAGTGGGTACCAACGTACCAATCAAATTATTGGAAACATTACTTTGGACTATAAAATCAACAACTGGTTAACCTTTAAAACCTTGGTAGGTATGGACTATCGTCTAACACAAGGTAAGAACGTACGTGATGCAAGAACTGCTGATGGATTTAACTTAAAAGGAAACGTAAACGTACAGAGCAACTGGAATACCAATATCAACACTTACCAAACTTTGAACTTCAACAAAACCTTTGGCACCAAACACCGTTTGGATGGATTGGTTGGTTTTGAATACAGAAGAGAAAACAATGAAAGTATTACTGCTAATGGACAGAATTTCCCAACATACCAGTTTACTTCTTTAAATAATGCAGCAACTCCAGTTTCTGTAGGTGAGTTCTTCTCTGGATTCCGTAGAAATGGTTTCTTTGGTAAAGTAAACTATGGTTTTGATAGAAAGTACTTAGTTGCCTTTACTTTGCGCCGTGATGGTTCTTCAAGATTTGGTGCTGATAACCAATACGGTACATTCTGGGGCGTTTCTGGTGCCTGGAATATTGACCAAGAGAATTTCTTAAAAAATTCTAATGTCATCAACTCTTTGAAATTACGTGCTAGCTACGGAAGCACCGGTAATGACCAGATTGGCAACTTTGATGGTCTAGGTTTGTATGGCGGTGGTGGTATCTATAATAACGGATCTGGTATTGCTTTTACACAGTTAGCCAATCCAAAATTGAAATGGGAAACAAACGTAACTACTAACTTGGGTCTTGACTTTGGTTTGTTCAATAACCGTGTAACAGGTAGCATTGAAGTGTACAATAAAGAAACCAGAGATCTATTAATTAGCCAGCCAGTTCAAATATCTACTGGTTTTGGTTCTATCACATCAAACGTAGGTAGATTATCAAACAGAGGTATTGAATTAACCTTGGGTGGAGATATCATTAAAGCAAAGAAACAAGGTGGATTTAACTGGAATACTACATTCACTTTTGCATATAATAGAAATGAAGTAAAGGAATTGTATGACGGATTGAAAATTCTTCCAAGTGATAACTCTGTTCAAGTAGGTCAACCATTGGGTGTATTGTTCACCCAGCAATTTGCTGGTGTAAACCCTGCCACTGGACGTCCTATGTGGTATGATTCTACTGGTAATTTAACCTACCAAGTATTGGCCAAAGACCGTAAGATCATTGGGCCACAAAATACGCCTTTGTACCAAGGTGGTTTGAGAAACAGCCTTACATTCAAGAACTTCACTTTTGACTTTTTCTTCCAATATGAATATGGCAGATACTCTTCTGATGGTCAGGCTAACTTCTTGATTGAGAATATTGCACGTATCAATGTATTAAAAGAAGCATATGATCAGCGTTGGACAACACCAGGTCAAATGACATTCTTCCCTCGTTATTTGCTAACGAGTGCTGAATCAAAAGGTTCTGGTGCACAAACCGGAACAAGAACCTTCTTCAAGGCTGATTATGTTCGTTTGAAAAACGTAGCTGTTTATTATGATTTATCACCTTCATTGGTTAAAAAAGCTGGATTAAGCAGTTTCCGTTTCTATGTACAAGGTACCAACCTCTGGACTGCCAGCGATTGGTTTAGCTATGACATTGAATTCGTTGGTACAGCTACAGGTATTGTTCCTCAAACCAAGAACTACACCGTGGGTGTTCAAGTTGGATTCTAATTATTAATAAACAAACGAATCAGAAATGAATACTAAAAAAATATATCAAACAGGATTGGCACTGGCTTCTTTGCTAGTTGTTTTTTCCAGTTGTAAAAAACAATTGGAGATTGCTCCAAGACAATCCATTGAAGCTACTACAGCACTTTCATCAAAAGAAGCCATTGATGCTTCCATTACTTCAATTTATGCCACTTTGAAATCTGCCCGTTTATATGGCAGAGATTTGGTTGCTATTCCAGAAGTATTGGCAGATAATGGATTTGCTACCAATAAGTCTGGCCGTTTACTCAATGAAGCTGCTAACGTTCAGGGTGCACATTTTACTGGAAACGTTTGGTCTGGAGCTTATGCGGCTATTAACCAAATCAACAATACCATTACTGCAATTGGAAGTGGTGCTATTTCACCAGCACCAACTACAGCAGACAATGACCGTTGGTTAGGTCAACTATACTTCTTAAGAGGTTTGTATTATTTTGATCTTGTAAAAGTATACGGATATATTCCAGGTGCTGTAGTGACTGTTCAAGATAGAGGTGGCGTGCCAATTTCTACAAGTGGAATAGCAACTTCAGGTGATGCATTGGCTTGGAAACCTTCAAGGGCTCCAATTGCCGATGTATATGCTCAAATTGTTAAAGACTTGCTCCTTGCAGAAGCTAAACTTGCATTTCCTGGATTGGGTGTGAACGTTGCTAATAAAGCAGCAGCACAAGCTTTACTTTCAAGGGTATACTTGTATGCCAAAGATTACACAGAGTCTAAAAAATGGTCTGATGCTGTGATTACTTTGGCAAGTAGCAAATT
>CAIZMD010000021.1 GCA_903933995.1 uncultured Bacteroidota bacterium | reverse complement strand
TCTAATTCAAGATGGCCCCCATTCATTAATTGCTCATGCGTAAAGGAAGTGCTGTTTAATACATTTCCGTTCAATTTTGCACTTTGTATATATTTATTTACAACTGAGCAATTATTCGCTGTTAGCTTAAATTGTTTTTTGTTTGCTAAGTCGATGGTTATTTTACTAAACAATGGGCTACCAATTGTGTAAACAGGCAAACCTGGCGTAACTGGATAAAAACCCATAGAAGAAAATACCACAAAAGCCGACATCCCTCCACCATCTTCATCACCCGGAATACCGTAAATATTGTCTTTAAACCATGCATCTAACAAAAACCTGATTCTCTTTTGGGTTTTCCAGGGAGATTTCGTGAAATTATATAGATATGGAATATGAAAACTTGGTTCATTCCCCATTGAGTACTGACCCACTAATCCTGTTGCATCAGGAAACTTACTCCAAAATTCATATTTTGAACGGCCAAGTCCTTCACGAAATAATTGATCAAGCTTTGCTTCAAAAGAATCGTTACCGCCCATTAATTTTATCAACCCAGGAATATCCTGTTGTACCTGCCACAAAAAAGTATATCCATTATTTTCATCGTAGTATTCCCGCCCTCCCATTCCTCCATCAATTTTTGGATCTATACTAACCCAGTTACCTTTATCATCTTTTGGAAGAAAAAATTGCTTCTCGCTGTTCCATAGATTTTTATAATTATATCCTCTAGATTGAAAAATGCTTGCATTATTTTTGTTTAGATCTTTGCCTAATTGCCCCAACGCCCAATCATCGTAACTGTTTCCTAGCGTAACTGCTACAGCTTGTCTTTTCTCAAAAGGGTGCACTTCAGGTAAAGTTTCTTTTTCATCTTTTGCTAATGCTGGGAAATAGCCTTTTTGATAATAAAAATCGTCGAGTATTGTTTTTTTGCCATTTCGCCAAGGAAGCATAGTAGCTTCCGTTGCATTTTTATGCATACCCTTATATGCTTTTTCAATATCGAAATTTTTCAATCCCTTTCTGTAAGCGTCTAAAAAAGTAATGGAAGAATGAAACCCATTCATACATGCATGGTCGCCATATAACAAAGGGAAAGTGGGCATCCAGTCACTTTGCTCATACATGCGTACATAAGAATGTAGCATGTCTTCTTCCATCGAAGGATTTAAAATAGTACGCAAAGGGTGATGCGCAAGGTAAGTATCCCAAACCCAATCATCTACATAAAAGGGGCGAGCATCTTTATGAATTTTTTTATCAAATCCGCTATAATAAGATGAGTCCTCGGTAATATCTACCATCCGCTCATAACTTCGGTATAAAGCAGTGTAAAATGAACGTTTCTGCCCTAATGTACCACCCTCCACTTTTATTTGAGACATAACAGCACTCCAGGCCATTTTACCTGCATCCATAATCGATTCAAAACTGCTTTTACTAATTTCCTTCTCGTAATTTCTTTTTGCTTGATCTGCGCTCACATAACTGATAGCATATTTAAATTCTACCTCTTTTGTTGATTCCGGGAAACTGATATAAGCTTTTGCACTTTCCCCTTCTACAACTCTTTCTTGCGATAGTTTATTTTTTATAAGAACCCAGGGAGTTCCGGCAACACTAAAAACACCATACATAAATACTTTTATATCTTCATGATAAGTCTCCATGCCTGAAATTTCAGTGCCCGATAAAAACTTATATGATGCATTTCCAGCATTGTATACACTAAATAAAATCGATTTGCTTTTTGCTGAAGGAAATGAAAAGCGGTAAGCTCCTGTTTTTTTGCCAGCTGTAAACTCTATTTTAACCTCATCATCAACCAAATAAGTAGAATAATACCATGGTCTATTAATTTCAAGATTATGGTCATAGGTCATTTTAGCCATCCCGCTTTTATCCGTTAATGCACCAATTACAGGTTTTAAAGAAAAAACCTGTCCCTGTCGATGAGATACAATTGTTAATGGGAAAGTAGAAATCTGGTCGTCTAAGAAATCCTTTCTTTGTGGTGCAAACCTAATTAGTTGATTGGGTAGTTGTACAGTTGGCCTGGTTGGCTCCAATAATTGACCTACATTTCCGATGGTAGGATCTATATAGTCTATGCCTGAAACTGACAGTTTAGTATTTTGTGCAATACAGATGTTGCTCAAACAAATAAGCAACAATACGTTGCGAACACTATTTACGATTTTCGTG
>CAIZMD010000020.1 GCA_903933995.1 uncultured Bacteroidota bacterium | reverse complement strand
AGTTTTACCATAATAACGGTTGCTATCGCGACGCTTAGCAGCTTGTCTCACATCTTTCTTTGTAGCTGAATGGTTTGCCATGTTCTATTTTTTTCAGGACGGCAAAGGTAAGGGCTTTCATCGGGAATTTAAAATTAAATAGCCAAAAAATAAGGGAAACCCCATTTTTTTGATGTTTTTAGATGATTGCCGTCTTTGTTCCCTTGCAAAGTTTGGCTTTTTTTCTTGAATCTATGACCGATATTTGCCAACCATTCCCCACTAAAGTTGTTTTACATATCCATGAAGGACTTTTCGTTTATTACCAATTCTCATCCGGCCTTTATTGAAAGCCTGTACCAAGACTTTGTAAAAGATCCCCAATCCATTGATCCGGATTTGAAAAAATTCTTTGAAGGTTTTGATTTTGCTATTGCCCATGGCTCAGCACAAGTATCTGATAATCAATCTGGTTCAATAGATTGGATGAAAGAGATTAAGGTATACCGCCTTATTTTAGGTTATCGCAACAAAGGCCATTTATTGGCTATAACCAACCCCATCCGTACCAGAAAAGATAGAGGAGCTAACCTAGACCTTGCCTTCTTTGGCCTTACAGAAGCCGATTTAGACAATGTTTACCAAGCCGGAAATTTAATTGGCTTGGGGGCTGTTTCCTTAAGAAAAATTCTGGCACATCTTCAAAATTGCTATGCCAACCACGTAGGAATAGAATTTAAATATATCAGTGATCAAAAAAAGATTGACTGGTTAACAGCAGAAATGGAGCAAAAATTTGCTCAACCGGTTGCCATTGAAAAAAAGAAGCGCATCTTGGAAAAGTTGAACCAGGGTGTCATGTTTGAGAAATTTTTGCATACCAAATATATTGGGCAGAAAAGGTTTTCACTAGAAGGTGGTGAAACTACCATTGCTGCTTTAGATGCCATCATCAATACCGCTGCCAATCACCAAGTTCAAGAAGTTGTTATTGGTATGGCGCATAGGGGAAGGCTCAATGTGTTGGCCAATATTATGGGTAAAACTTATGAGCAAATCTTTAGTGAGTTTGAAGGAACCGCCACCATTGACCAGACCATGGGAAGCGGAGACGTTAAGTACCATATGGGTTATGGAAGTGAAGTGCAGACTTTAGACAATAAAGAAATCCATTTAAAACTCATGCCCAACCCATCGCATTTAGAAGCAGTAGATCCCGTGGTGGTGGGTTTTGCTAGGGCCAAGGCCGATGTTTTATATGAAAGCGATTTTGATAAAATCCTCCCCATCTTAATACATGGAGATGCTTCCGTAGCTGGACAAGGCGTAGTCTATGAAGTATTGCAAATGAGTAATCTCCGTGGTTATTATACGGGAGGTACCATTCATTTTGTCATCAATAACCAGATTGGATTTACTACTGATTTTGACGATGCAAGAAGTGCGGATTATTGTACTTCAGTAGCAGCCATGGTTCAAGCACCTGTTTTGCACGTGAATGGAGATGATGCAGAAGCTGTTGTTAAATGTGCAGAAATAGCCACTAGGTACCGTCAAGAATTTAATAGCGATATATTTCTTGACATGGTATGTTATAGAAAACACGGACACAATGAAGGAGATGACCCCAAGTACACTCAACCGCAGTTGTATGCACTAATTGACAAACACCAGAATCCAAGGGAAATCTATACCCAACACTTAATTGAAAATGGGGAGCCGGATGCAAGGGAATTAGCCAAAGAAATGGAAAAGAAATTCTGGGCTGATTTACAAGAGCGTTTGGATGAGATTAAGCAAAATCCTTTGCCTTATAAATACCAACCTCCAGAATTGGTTTGGAAAAGTTTGAGAAAGGCCAAGGACGCCGATTTTATTCATTCTCCTGATACATCTATTTCAGAAGAAGCAATGCAGAAGATGTTTCAAGCATTGATGCAATGGCCTGCTAATTTCAAACCTTTGAAAAAAGTAGAGAAGCTACTTCAAGAAAAAGTCAAGCTCTTAGAAACAGAAAATAAAATTGATTGGGCTACTGGTGAATTGCTAGCTTATGGTTCTTTGCTTGTCAACCATAAATTGGTGCGTATGAGCGGCCAAGATGTGCAAAGAGGAACCTTCTCTCACCGTCACGCAGTGATTAGGGATGAAGAAACCAATAAGGGGTACAACCGATTGAATCATTTTCAAGAAGACCAACAAAAGTTCCGAATTTATAATTCCTTATTAAGCGAATACGGTGTACTTGGATTTGAATATGGCTATGCCTTAGCCAATCCAGATGCATTGGTATTATGGGAAGCACAATTTGGAGATTTCTCCAATGGAGCTCAAACCATGATAGATCAATTCTTAGCTGCAGGGGAGCAAAAATGGCAAAGGATGAATGGCTTGGTCATGTTATTACCTCATGGCTATGAAGGTCAGGGTCCAGAACATAGCAGTGCCCGTATGGAGCGCTATTTGCAAATGTGTGCAGAGTTAAACATGGTGATTACCAATATTACTACATCGGCCAATTTGTTCCATGCATTGCGCAGGCAATTGGCTTGGCCATTCCGCAAACCATTGATTAATTTCTCACCCAAAGCCAATCTCCGTTATACCGGAAGTTATAGTCCTGTTTCAGATTTTACAAATGGCGGATTCAAAGAATTAATAGACGATGCATTTGTTCAATCGGCAGAAGCAGTTAAAAAAGTATTGTTCTGTACTGGTAAACTCTATTTTGAATTGGCCGAAAAACAGGCTAAGGAAAATAGACAAGATATATCTATTGTTAGACTAGAGCAGATTTATCCTTTACCCTACCAACAATTAGAAGAACTATATCAAAAGTATAGTAAGGCTACTTGGTTCTGGGTACAAGAAGAGCCTTTAAACATGGGTGCAGCTTCTTTCTTACAAATGAATCTGAAAACCATTAATTACGGGGTGATTGGAAGAAATGCAAGTGCTGCTACAGCCACTGGCTATGCAAAAGTACACGCCAAAGAACAGGCAGAAATTATTGAAACAGCTTTTACTATTTAATATTCAAGAAAAGATAAATACCCATGATTGAAATAAAAGTTCCCAGCATTGGCGAATCCATTAGCGAAGTCACTTTGTTAAAATGGACTAAGAAAGAAGGTGCCTATGTTGAGAGAGATGAAGTGATAGCAGAATTGGAAAGTGAAAAAGCCACATTTGAAGTAAACGCTGAAAAAGCTGGAACACTTCAACAATTAGCGGCAGAAGGCGATACTTTGCTTATTGGTGATGTGATGGCTAAAATTGACGAGACGGCAGTTAAGCCAGAAACACCTGTTGTTGAAGCTGCTGCTCCTGTAGCGGCTCCTGCTGCCAGCAAAGCTACATCAGCCAGTCAAGCGCCTGTAATAGCGGTTGCTAATGATATTAAAGCTACGCCAGTAGCTTCTGCTATCATTGCGGATAAAAAAGTTGACCCATCCAATATACAAGCATCTGGCGTTGGTGGTAAGATCATGAAACAAGACGTGTTAGAAGCTTTAAGCCATCCAGGTAAAAAAGCTTTTGCGGGTGTTGAATTGTATAGTAGGAATACCCGTCAAGAGAAAATGAGCAGCCTGCGCAAAACCATCAGTAGAAGGTTGGTAGAGTCTAAGAATACTACGGCTATGCTTACCACTTTTAATGAAGTGGATATGGGTAGAATCATGGAGATCCGCAAACAGTTCAAAGACAAGTTTAAAGAAAGCCATGGTGTGAATCTTGGGTTCATGAGCTTTTTTGCCAAAGCATGTGCCATTGCCCTAGGCGAATGGCCATCTGTGAATGCCTATATTGACGGGGATCAAATCTTATACCATGATTATGCCGATATTAGCATTGCCGTAAGTACCCCAAGGGGACTAACTGTTCCCGTTATCCGTAATGTTGAGAGTTTGAGCATGGCTGAAATTGAAAAAGAAGTGATTGTGTTGGCAGGGAAAGCAAGGGATAGCAAGCTTACTGCTGAAGATTTGCAAGGCGGTACTTTTACTATTACCAATGGCGGTGTATTCGGTTCTTTGATGAGCACGCCCATTATCAATATTCCTCAAAGTGCCATCTTGGGTATGCACAAGATTCAAGAAAGACCCATGGCGGTGAATGGTCAAGTACAGATTAGACCTATGATGTATTTGGCTCTTAGCTATGACCATAGAATTATTGATGGAAGAGAATCTGTTAGTTTCTTAGTAAGGGTAAAGGAATTATTGGAACAACCAGAATTACTCTTGATGGGTAAGGATCCTGTGAAAACCTTATTGGAATTATAAATCCATCTATGTCTTATCTGAACCAACACCTTCAAACGGCTATCGGGATCATTGATGCATATGATGGTGTGGTTCCACTTGCGGCATATTTGAAAAATCATTTTGCTGCTAATAAAAAATACGGATCCAAAGACCGGAAAAATATTACGCATTGTTGTTATGCTTTTTTCCGTTTAGGGCATGCATTGAAAAACCATCCTCCTGATCAAAGAATCAGGGTGTCCATTTTTTTGCAAAGCAATGTGCCTGGATCATGGGCCATTTTGTTTGAGCATAGTTGGATTGAGGCATGGGTAGAAGATTTTGATCAAAGAATAGCTTTTGTAAAAACGGCTTTTCCAGATTTTCAATTAGAGCAGGTGTTTCCATGGCTTGGTCAAATGGGTCAAGAAGTTGATCAATCTGGATTTTTAAAATCGGCATTTGTGCAACCTGATTTGTTTGTCCGGATTAGACCTGGGCATCACAAAAACGTGATACAGAAAATTGCTGATCAACAGATTCCTTTCTTGCAGTTGCAAGAACATTGTTTGGCCCTGCCTAGTACAAGTAAATTGGAAGGCATTGTTGCCATGGATCAGGAATTAGTGGTGCAGGATGCTAGCTCTCAAAGCATCGCGCAGCTATTAAAACAAATTCGAATAGAAAAAAAATCACGAATCGCATTTTGGGATTGCTGTGCTGCTAGTGGGGGCAAAACCATTTTAACCCAAGATGTTTTAGGCAATCTGGAGATAACTGTTTCTGATATTAGGGCCAGTATCTTGCACAATTTGTCACACCGTTTTCAAAGGGCTGGAATAACTCATTTTCATCCCATGGTTACAGACCTCTCAGTTGAAAAGCCCAGTCTGCCACAAAAGAATTTCGATGTCATTTTTTGTGATGTCCCATGCACTGGAAGCGGCACCTGGGGTAGGACTCCCGAGCAATTGTATTTTTTCAAAGAAAGCAGTATTGCAACATTTACTTTGTTGCAAAAAGCCATTCTAAAAAATGTCATTCCTTTATTGGCACCAGGCGGATATTTGTTGTTTAGTACCTGCTCTGTGTTCCAAGCGGAAAATGAATCTAATCTTGATTTTATTCTAGAAGAGGAGGCTCAATTAAAATTGATAGATGCCCAATATTTGAAAGGATATGGTATAAAGGCAGATACTATGTATGCTGCTTTAATCAGAAAAAATGCATGATGCTATAGATTATGAAAGCACTAGTTCTCCGCGCTGGATAATTCCTCCTCCAATCACATCATCCCCTTCATAAAAGACAGCGCTCTGACCGGGGGCAATCCCTTTTACATTATCATAAAATCTAGCCCTAATGCCATCGGGTTCATTGTATAAATTACTTAATGCACCCTTGTCTTTATAACGAATTTTAGCAATGGCTTCCATCCCATCTGTAATTCCATGGTACTTACCCCAATTCATTTTACCAACCTTTAGGTCATTTTGTTCTAGGTCTACTTCATCACCCAATACAACAGTATTAGTATCTGGGTCAATGGCAGTAACATAGATGGGTCTACCCATGGCAATATCCAAACCTTTTCTTTGACCAATGGTATAAAAAGGATAGCCCTTGTGTTGACCTAATTTTTTACCTGTTTTATCTACAAACCAACCTCCGTTTACGCGCTCTTCTAGTCCTTCAACATTGCGTTTTAGAAATCCACGATAATCATTATCTGGAACAAAACAAATTTCATAACTCTCGCTTTTTTTAGCAAGTTCTGGGTAGCCCAAATCAATGGCCATTTGGCGAATTTCTGATTTGTGAAAACCTCCTAAAGGCAACATGGTCCGGCTTAACAAATCTTGTTGTAAACCCCAAAGCACATAACTCTGGTCCTTGGTTTCATCCAAACCTTTGCTAATCACAAATCGGTCATTAGTATGTTGGCGAATCTTGGCATAGTGTCCTGTTGCAATAAATTCACAATCCATGGCATTGGCCCTTTTGAGTAAGGCCCTCCATTTGATATGCGTGTTACACATCACACAAGGATTAGGTGTTCTCCCCGCAATATATTCTTCCACAAAATTCTCAATCACAAAATCACCAAACTCCTCCCTAATATCTAAGATAAAATGGGGAAATCCATGGTGCACGGCTGCCTGCCTAGCGTCATTAAAAGAGTCAATATTGCAACATCCGGTCTCTTTGGTACTAGTTCCACTGCTGGCATAGTCCCAGGTTTTCATGGTAATTCCCACTACTTCATAGCCTTCATGGTGCAGCATCAAAGCTGCTACGGTACTATCAATACCGCCACTCATGGCCACCAACACTTTTCCTTTTTTACTCATGTTTTAATTACTTACTTCTATGTGAGCAAGTTGGCAAAATTAACACAAGATTCCCGTACCCCCATTTTTCAAGGCTTCTAGGGTTTTCGAATACGGAAAAACTATTGAAATATAAATTATAATTAATTTATTTATTATTCATAGAGTTACTGGCAAAACCTAGGTATTAGGTTAATTACTTCAAGTGGTTACGTTCAAAATTGTCTAAAATTTCCCTGATT
>CAIZMD010000019.1 GCA_903933995.1 uncultured Bacteroidota bacterium | reverse complement strand
CGATTTTATTACATTTTAAGAAGAAATTGTTTTATTAAAAAGCATACCGCAGGTCCGTATCCCGGTCTGCTCTAATGGTCATTTTTTTGGTATAGGAACGAACCAGTTCTGGTTGACGCTTCTTCAAATAACTTCCTGGATCCCAAACCCCATTTTGGTTCTGGTCCAATAAAATTCGGAGTTCATATTCTCCTGGGCGAAACCGTTTCCTGCTATAATCTGGACTGGTTAGGACAATAGATTCCACAATTTTGTTTTCTTGAATCAATTGCAAGACAGGATGTTTTGAAAGATCCAAATTGGTAAAACGTAATCTAAAACTACCATATTCAGCTTCTCGCTTGGTCACAAATCGGGCACTATCGGCCTTTGGTAAGTTCACCCCAGCCGTATCGCTGAAAGCATCTTTGGCAATGATGACTCTAAAACTGGTTTTCTCCTTCCAAGGATATAGGATACTAAACTTGGTTTGGGTAGTATCCATACTGATCTTGTAACCAGTGATGGGTTGGTAGAGTGTATCCAATAAACGAATCTTGCTACTATCCCATTGCTTGATTTTTCTATTAAAAGTCAGGACCAAAGGATTTAGTAAGTCTTGTTGTCCATTGTCTAAACTAGCCGTGTATTTTAAGCGCTTGTCTTCTGATTTTCGCTCATTCAATTTGGCTGTGTTGTTATTAGAACTAGTATTAGATTTTTCAATCTTCTTGTATTCCTGATAAGCATAAAGGGTATCCGTTCTTGAACTGCCGCTGATGAGTATAGGAGCATCTAAGAAAGCAAAAATCTTGGTGCTATCTTCATATTTTTTAGTAAAATCATTGGGCAAAACAAACACATTGAAACGTCCATCTGGCAAGTATTTGAAACGAAAATTACCCTTGCCATCAAGCTTGGTCATATACCTAGGTCTATTCTTTTTGATAGAACTGTCTTCCAAAATATTATGCAATAAAACAATTAAAGTAGTATCTGTTTTACCGCTTTCAGCTAATATCACCGATCCCTGATATTGATTGCCGTCTATTTGATTGCCAGTAGAAAAAACATAGGTCAATTCTTTGGCCAAATTACCCTCATTCACGTCTTTGATACTATTGCCAAAATTGATGGCATAAGTAGTATTTTTTTCTAAGCTGTCTTTTAGTTTAACTGTTACGTTGCGCAGTTTGTAATCTACCAATGGTGTGTTCTTGGGATAGGGTTGTATTACCAAGTTCTCATTCACACCTTGCAATTCAACATACTCATCAAACGTGAGGGTAATATTTTGAGAGATTACATTTTTAGATGAGTCTTTTGGATTGGCCATGATTAGCCTTGGGGCGATGGTATCTCTGGGTCCACCACCCGGGGGAATGATATTGGCGCAGGAAAAAAGCAGCATTTGGCCAACTAAGATCAGTAGGGCTATTCCCGTATTTTTCAAGTTCCATGTTATCATAGCTGCAAATATAACAACCATCAGGCCTTTTCAGACCGATGGTCATAGAGTAAAAAGTTAATTATTCGGTTGTTTCATCATCTGGTTCGGTCAATTCATGGAGTGCTATGGCCATATCATTCTCCTTAACAAAATTGCACCAATGGCAGTCTGATTTGCCACAACCAGTATATAATTCCCGATCCTGAATTTTTTTCCAAACCGTTTTAATCTGTTGGGAAACGGTGGTCATATCTGCAGGACTAATGACAATTTTCTCTTTTTTAAATTGCTTTTTCTTATCGGGTTCAATAAAGTCAAATTCCGTACTCACTACTTTCCAGTTCTTCTGATCATAATGGTCTACTAAGATTTTATAAAACACCGCCTGACGCCAATAGTCCCCACCATTGGGTTCTTTGTCATCGGGGGGCATCAATTTTTTACGTGCTTTTTCTACATCGCCAGTTTTATAATCTACTACGTTTACATTGCTGCCATCAAATTCAAGTTTGTCCAATTTTCCTTTTAAGGGTACGCCCTCTACTACCACATTGCGGATACTTCTTTCAACGGCTACTACTTTATTCCAGCTATTCAAATATTGTCGGTAATAGTCCGTCAAAACTATTTGCCCCTGTTCCATTCTTCTATTGAATTCTTCCTTGGTAAAGTTTTCTCTATGCCTGTGCATATACCATTCAAAATCATCTATGAATACTCGGAGTTCAGGAAATTTTTCTTGCTCCTGCATTTTGCTAAATAGTTTCTCCAAAGCATAGTGAACCGCAGAACCAAATTCAGTGGCTTCTGATTTTCCAGAAGGAACACGCACCAGGTTTTGGTAATAGAATTGTAAAGGACATTTTAAATAGTTATTTAATGCCGTTACGTTCATCACAAATTTCTCTAGCATCCGGCTCACAAAATCCGCTTCCATTTTTGCAATTTCAGGGGCCAATTCGGCTTCAAAATCTAACAGGGAAAATTCACTCAATGCATCCTGCGATAGCGCAATTGGTTGAATACCCAAACTATGTTGTTCCAAGATTTCTGCTAGGAACATGGTGGGCTCTAAAGGCTTACCATCGTTTTTGAAACGACTAAATGAAATCTGTAATTGCAGTTCTGCCCTGGTTAAAGCCACATAAAACAAGCGGCGTAATTCTTCTTCCTCACTATGAACAGGTGCGGTGCTAAACATGGTATCTGGTAACTGGTAGCCACCACCGGGTTTGCGTTTTTTCTCCCAGTTAGAAGCATTGCAACCCGCAAAAAATACGGCTTCAAATTCCAATCCCTTAGAGCCATGTGCTGTCATCAGGTTTACCCCTTTCTCCGTGCCGCTAACTTGTACCAAGGGCAATGCCAAGTCTTCTTTTTCCATCAATGAAAAAATATTGACTAGTTGTTCCAAACTTAAACTAGGATT
>CAIZMD010000018.1 GCA_903933995.1 uncultured Bacteroidota bacterium | reverse complement strand
TTATCCTTAAAAAAGACGGCGGTTTTTTTGTTGCTGCTGAATCCGCTTATAGTACCAGCAGGGGTAATGCCTTGAACAGATGGGATTATTTATATGGTTCACCTTATTATTCTTCTATCTATTCACCCATGGATTATTATTCCTATTATTCACCATTGGGTTATTATCCTTGGAGCAGGTATAGCATGATGAACAACAATCCGGTTACCCGATATTTTGCAGATAATGTGGTCTTGCTATCCTTTGATAAAATGGGTAAAATGGAATGGAGCAATGTGATTAGAAAGTCACAGTTTGATGACAATTCAGATAATTTTATTGGGTATGGTATTTTGAATACAGGAGACAAAGCCCATTTCTTATTTAATATTCAGGACAAAAGAGATATGGTCTTGTCTGATCAAAGTTTGTATCCCGATGGTCAAATTGACCGTAATCCAACTTTTAAAAATTTGGATAAAGGGCATGAGTTTATGCCTAGGTATGGCAAGCAAGTAGGGGCAAGACAGATGATTATTCCATGCCAATACAGGGGCTCCACTTGTTTTGCAAAAATTGAATTCAATTAATAGCCGTGGTATTTCTTTTTAGAGACAAATCAATCGTTAATATCTTTTTCTTGGTACTGCTTGCCATTGGCGTGCATATCCACTTTTTTTTAGCGGAGCCAGTGTTAATCTTGGGTAAGGGCGATGGTCTTTTCTCCCTGTTTCTGAATCAATATTTAACTAGCATACCCACCACTTTTTTATTCATTGCCTATGAATTGGTGATTTTGATTCAAGCCATTCGGTTAAATATGATCTTGACCGATTTTAGGATGTTTCAATCTACCAATTATACCACCGCTATGACCTATGTTTTACTTACGGGTTTAATTGCTTCCTGGTCTGGCATATCTGCGGCTTTGCTTAGTAATTCACTGGTGCTTTGGCTCTTTATTTTATTAACTAGGTTGTACAATAACCAGTCTCCCCGTACCCTCTTGTTCAATATTGGCATGTTGGTGAGTATTACCATTATGACCTATCATCCAACTGCTATCTTAATCTTGGTAGTTTTATTTGCGTTAGCGGTGGTAAGACCCTTTAGAATTGCAGAATGGTTGGTGCTTTTAATGGGAATTATGCTGCCCTATTATTTTTTGGTTTCATGGTTGTTTTTGAACAACCAATTAGCAGCTTTGACCAGCTATTTGCCCGGTTTGCACTTTCAATTACCCCTGCAACATCCAGATCCTTGGTTATTGGCTTGTATTGGATACCTGGTCTTGGCCCTATTAGCAGGGATGTATTTCTGGCAGAAATACAATAACCGAATGGTCATTCAAATCAGGAAGAACTGGTCTGTGATGCTGGTATTATTGTTTTCCCTTTTGCCTATTCCCTTTGTGTTTTCAGGCGCGGGCTTGGATTCAGGCATTTTGATCCTTATTCCTTTATCAGCATTTGTAGCCAATGCTTTTGGATACCCCAAAAGACTCTTGGTTCCTAATTTGTTGTTCTGGGTAGCTATTGTTTTGATTGTACATAATAACTGGGAACTCATCAAAAAATAGCGTTGCCTTAAGTTTTCAAGCTTTACCTTCGTGGCATTAAGCGGTCAATTAATTAAAGTAAAAATTATTTGAATATGAAATTTGGCGTGGTAGTCTTCCCTGGTTCCAACTGTGATAGGGATATGCAGGATTCTTTGCAGCAAGATTTGGGTAAAGAAGTGATTATGCTCTGGCACAAAGACCAGGACTTAAGTATGTTTACTACTGATGATTGCATTATCCTGCCAGGTGGTTTTTCTTATGGAGATTATTTGCGTTGTGGTGCCATTGCCAGATTTAGCCCCATGATGAAAAGTGTGATTGAATTTGCCAACAAGGGTGGCAAAGTGTTGGGTGTTTGCAATGGGTTTCAGATTTTATGCGAAAGTGGTTTGTTACCTGGTGTTTTATTGCAAAATGCTAACCAGCAATTCATTTGTAAAAATGTATTTATCAAAAATGCATCTGGAGAAGCTTTGAAAATTCCGATTGCCCATGGTGAAGGACGTTTTCATGCTGACGAAGCAACCTTAAATGAATTGGAAGCCAATGGTCAGGTAATTTTCCGTTATTGCAATGAGCAAGGAGAATTAGAGGCATCTGCTAATCCAAATGGGGCTATTAGAAATATTGCTGGTATTAGCAATAAGTCCAAAAACGTATTTGGGATGATGCCACACCCAGAGCGTGCTACTTCAACAGCATTAGGTAATCTAGACGGTAAAAAAGTGTTTGAACTATTGGGTTTGAACTAATACAGGTTAGGCTTGTTTATTCATAAAGAAATAGCAACA
>CAIZMD010000017.1 GCA_903933995.1 uncultured Bacteroidota bacterium | reverse complement strand
AGCTAGATTTTTTACGCTGATTTCTTTTGCTGGCATGCCTTTTAAACCTGGGATGGTAATATAGGCATTGGCTTTTGCTTCATCAGCCAAAGCGCTACCAAACTGCACCTTCATGGCTTCTGCTTGGCTTTTCAGCACACCCAGACCCAAACGGATATCGTTGGTAATATTCTCACCACCAAAAGGTATTACGGCAGTATGTTTCAAAATGCCTTCATAGAACACGGCTAAATCAGAAGTGCCACCACCAATGTCTAAGATAGCAACACCGGCTTCCATGTCAATCTCACTCATAACCGCACTGGCAGAAGCCAAGGGCTGTAACACCAAGTCTTTGGTAGACAATCCACTTCTTTCAACTGCACGGTTAATATTGCGGATGGCGTTTCTGTCTCCAGTAATAATATGGAAATTAGCACCAACCTTAACCCCGTTAAATCCAACGGGATCCTTGATGTTCTGGATATTGTCTACATGAAAATCCTGAGGAATCACGTCAATAATTTGGTCTCCTGCAGGAATAAAAGTCTTGCGTTGGTTGTTTACCAATTGGTCAATCTCCCATCCTTGAATTTCATTGTCTGGCTCTTGTCTTACCATGTCGCCACGGGTTTGCAAGCTCTTGATATGGTGACCGGCAATACCTACGTATACCTCTTTCACTTCTAAATCGGGATTGCTTTCATAGCAATTAGCCAAAGCCTGTTGAATAGCTTTGATGGTCTGATCAATATTTAAAACTTGACCATGTTGAACCCCACTACTATTGGCCCTACCAAAGCCCAGGATTTCTAATTTGCCAAACTCATTTTTCCTTCCTGCGATGGCTGCAATCTTGGTGGTACCGATGTCCAGACCAACAATGATGGGCGATTCATTGAGACTCATAAAATAGCTATTTAGTTGTTAACGGATTATTGTTTGATTTATTGTTTTTAACGGGCTTTGAAGCCTTCTTTGTTTTGTTTTTATTAGAAGGCAATAATGCTTTGGGTTTTGCTGTTGCAACAGCGGGTTTAGCAACTGGCTTAGTTGCTGGTGCTGTTACTGTCTTTGTTGGAACCGTTGCTGTCTTAACAGGAATCGCCGCAGGCTTTGTACTAACGGGTAGTTCTGGAGCAGTTTCTGCTGGCAGGGGCATGGTCTTTACAGAAAGATCCAGTAATCGTTGTTTGGCTAAGGCAGAGTCAATAAATGCTTTCTCTGTTCCCCTTTTAACTGCCACTACTTGGTTGCTAAAACGGATGTCTAACTTTTCATAGGTATTGAGACCTTGCTGCACTAGCGCTTGTTCATAAAAGGCATTGAGCCTTTTGAATTTACCCTCCAAATGATCAGCTGCACCCAATAAAATAATATGATTACCCACCATGGGGATGAGTTCAAACTGGCTTTGTGGATCAATATTTACTTGTTGAATCTGTGCCATCCAAAATGAATCCGCCAAGATTTGTTTAGACAGATCCACTACCCCTTGCAAGACCAGACTATCGGGATGAGCCAGTACTGGTTTGTCAGAAGGGAAGTTGGTAAACACAGGAACTTTTGCACTGATTTTTTCACTCAGGGGCAAACGTAAACCCATACTGTCTACATAAAAAGAACCTCCACCAATATGGAACACCCTTGCTACTGGTTGTCTTTCTTGAATATGCACTTGCAGTGCTTGGTTATTGTCAAAATATAGTTCCGCATGGTCTACCCAACTATTGGCTTCCAATAAATTTTCTAGATTTCTGAGATTGGTCTTGGTAGTTGGATTGCCAATGACTTTGCCGTTGGTATTGATCAAAGCCAAAATATCTTGTTCGTCTAAGAACATATGTTGCTCTGCACCCACAATTTCAATTTGAATGGCTGTACAATATTTCTGAGACTTCTTAGTAATGGCCGCGCCAAACAATACAACAGCACCAATGCCAAACAATAACCAAAGGGTTTGGATAATGCGTTTTTTCCACGGTATGTTTTTAAAACTGATCAAGATGCCAAAATGTTTTTAACCTGTTGAACCAAAACGTCTATATCTCCAGCACCAGCCATGACTACTAAATCTGGTTTGTTTGCTTCCATCCAAGTCAACATGGCTTCTTTCTCTAACACAGCTTTATTTGCTAACTGCATCTTGTCTAAAATGCTATAACTAGTTACGCCTTCCATGGGTAATTCTCTTGCAGGATAAATGGGCAATAGGAAAACTTGATCCGCCAAGTCAAGACTTTCTGCAAATTCTTTTGCAAGGTCATTGGTGCGGCTAAACAAGTGTGGTTGAAATACCAGCACCATTTTTTTGTTAGCAAACAAACTTCTTACCCCAGTAATTAGTGCGCGCAGTTCTTCTGGATGGTGGGCATAATCATCAATCAATACTTGGTTGGGTTGATTAACAATATATTCAAACCTTCTTTTCACGCCTTTAAAATCGGCAATTGCCGCGCGAATCTTTTCGTCTTCAATGCCCAAATATTTGGCCACCGTAATGGCTGCAATGGCATTTTCAATATTGTGCAAGCCACCCATGGGTAGCATTACATTAGATACCATAAAGTTGCTAAACTGTACATCAAAGCAATAAGCGCCTTGAACCACTTTCAAATTCACAGCTTTTACATCGGCTAATGAATTTTGATAATCATAGTGGTATTGGTGCGCCGCAGTTAATTCGGCACTGCGTTTCATACCATACTTGCTCACTAGACAACCACCAGGTTTTAGCTTTTGTGAGAATTCTACAAAAGCATCCGTAACTGCTTCGGGTGTTCCATAAATGTCTAAATGGTCTGGATCCATAGAAGTAATCACAGCCACGTCAGGAACCAATTTTAGAAAACTACGATCATACTCATCTGCTTCTACCACCACCACATTTCTTTCACTACTCCAGAAATTGGTTTGATAGTTTGCTGCAATGCCACCTAGAAAAGCATTGCATCCATAACCTGAATGACGCAACAAATGTGCAATCATAGAAGTAACGGTAGTCTTGCCATGGGTACCTGCAATACAAATATTAAAAGAAGATTCTGTGATCATTTGCAACACATCGCTACGCTTGACCACGGAAATTCCTTTTTGTCTATAATACACTAACTCTGCCTGTGTTGCAGGAATAGCAGGTGTATACACCACTAGGTCTGGGTTTTCAGGAATCAGGTCAAGTCTTTCTTCATAGTGAATAGGAATGCCCGATGCTTCCAGCGTTCTGGTTAGAACAGTACTAGTTTTATCATACCCACTAACAGCAATATTTTTGGAATGAAAATACCTAGCCAAGGCACTCATGCCAATGCCACCAATGCCTATAAAATAAATGGTTTGTATGTTGCTTAACTTACTCACTTGATGGTATTCAATATGTTTTTGGCAATTAAAATATCTGCGTTGTTAATGGCTATGGCCTTGCTATTCTTTTCAAACAAATGAATGCTTACAGGGTCTTTGGCCAACTGAATGGTTTTATTGACTAGCAAGGTTTTCACGTCTGCGTCTTTGATCATCAAAGCCGCTTGACGCTTGACCAATGTTTGTGCATTATGTGTTTGATGGTCTTCTGCTGCGTGTGGATAGGGTACAAAAATGGCCGCTTTACCTGCTACACAAATTTCTGTAACAGACATCGCGCCAGCCCTACTAATGACCAAGTCTGCCGCTGCATAAGCTTTGTCCATGTCTTGGATAAAACTGTCTACCCAAATATTGTTCATGCCCATTGCCTTTGACTGATAATAGTCAGCATTGGGTTTTCCTGTTTGCCAAATTAATTGCAGGTTGTTCAATGCAAAAGCTTCTAAATTTAAGGCCAGTGCATCATTGATAGACTTGGCACCCAAACTTCCACCAATGGCCAAAACAGTTTGTTTGTTGTTCTCCAATCCAAAATGCTTTAGCGCCTCTTCTTTTGAAATACTTGCTTGCGCGATGGCTTTTCTTACAGGATTCCCCGTGATCATCAATTTATCTGCCGGGAAAAACTTGTCCATTCCTTCTGCAGCCACATAAATTTTGGTT
>CAIZMD010000016.1 GCA_903933995.1 uncultured Bacteroidota bacterium | reverse complement strand
TTTCCACATAGGGGTGCTTTAACCAAGGAGGAAATAGCGGATCAATATGTGCAGAGCAGACATTATTCTTTTAAAGAAGATGCCAAGCATTTTTATATCAAGGACAAGGAAAATCCTTACGAAGAGATTAAACGCTTTGATTGGATCAGACCCAATGTAGTAGGTGGTCGCTCCTTGTTGTGGGCTAGGGCTTCTTACCGTTGGATGGACGCCGACTTTGAAGCCAACGCCAAAGACGGTTATGGTGTAGACTGGCCTATCCGGTACAAAGATTTGGAACCCTGGTATAGTTATGTAGAAAAGTTTGTAGGAGTGAATGGCAATAAAGACGGACTCTCTTATTTCCCTGATGCTGAAACACAGCCGGCTTTTGAGATGAATATGGTGGAAAAGGATTTTCAAAAAAGAGTGGCTTCCAAATTTTCTGATAGACATGTGATCATGGGGCGTTCTGCCAATCTAACCGCGCCGGTAAAAGGCCGTGGGGTTTGTCAGGCAAGAAATCTATGCCAACGTGGTTGTCCATTTGGAGCTTTTTTTAGCACCAACTCTTCTACCCTTCCTGCGGCCTTTGAAACGGGTAACTTAACACTAAGACCATATTCTTTAGTGAATAGGGTTATTTATGATGAGCAACTACAAAGAGCTACTGGTGTTGAGGTTTTAGATACCCAGACCAAGCAAACGGAAGTATTTCATGCCAAGATCATTTTCTTAAATGCAGCAACTGTTGCTACTACCTTTATCTTATTGAATTCTACTTCCAATAGATTCCCCAATGGTTTGGGTAATGATAGTGACCAAGTGGGTAGAAATTTGATGGATCACCACAAGGGCGTTTCTATTAATGCCGATGTGGAAGGATTTGAAGACAGTTATTATTCCGGTAGAAGACCCACCAATATTTATATTCCTAGGTTTAAGAATTTGTTTAGCCAAGAGAAAGATTTTCTACGTGGATTTCATTTGGCGGGTAGCGCCAGCCGTGGTAGAGGCAATGGCAGTAATGGCATTGGTGTGGAACTAAAGGAATCCATGACTGAAGCTGGAAAATGGCGAATCAATTTATATGCTTATGGTGAGTGTTTGCCTTATGCTGATAATAGAATTACGCTAAATACCAGCAAGCAAGATATTTATGGCCGTCCACAGTTAAGTATTGATTGTAGCTTCCGTGAAAATGAACTTGCCATGCACAAAGACATGCGTGCCACAGGTGTTGAGATTCTTTCTTCTGTTGGTTATAAAAATGTAAAAGACAATAGTGCTATTGCTGCTCCTGGTAATGCCAATCATGAAATGGGAACGGCTCGAATGGGCAAAGACCCCAAGACCTCCGTGCTCAATGGATTTAACCAAATGCACGCTGTGAAAAATGTCTTTATTACAGATGGATCTTGTATGAGTTCTATCTCCTGCGTGAATCCTTCTATTACTTTTATGGCACTCACGGCAAGGGCCTGTGACTATGCGGTAAAAGCTTTGAAAAGAGGTGATATTTAAGCAGATTTTTACTATTTTCATTCTCGTTATTTCCCCCTCTAATTATTAACCTGAAATTCTATTTATGCCAGAATTTGAAGAGGGGCAATTGCCTGAACCTTTAACCACCAAGGAAATTTTTCAACTGATTTGGACTGATCCAGTAAGAGTATTCACCGTTTTAAGACATTACCATATTAATCAATGGACCTATGGTTTGATTTTTTTAGCCAGCATTGTTAGTGTCTTGAATTCTTTTATGAGAAAACATTATGCTGACAAATACAGTTCAGCGCTCTCATTTATTGGAATGATCTTGCTAGGGATTTTCTTTAGTTTTTTTATAATCAATCTTTATGCGGCCATGATTTCTTGGACGGGTAAATGGCTAAAAGGAAGAGCCGGAACAGTAGCCATTACAAGGGTATTGGCATTTTCTCAGTTGCCAGCAATCACTTTATTATGCATTCAAATCCCCTGTGTATTATTATTTGGGATGGAATTATTTACTTCTAATCCTTATTTATATAATTCCGAAACTTTAGGACAAGTTGTAACCAAGACCTGGCTGATTTTATCGGTTATCATGTCTATTTGGTCATTTATTTTAGGCATCATTGGTTTGGCAGAATTACAGCATTTCTCTCTTTGGAAAAGTTTTTTAAACTATATGATTCCTATTTTGATTATTACATTGGTTATTAGTATTCCAATAGCAGTATACTTTTTTTCCTTATTTAATTAGTATTTGGTGGCATTAGTCTCATTTGTCTTGGAGGATTGGAATAGCTTTACATCAGTTTAGTATTGTTCCAAAAACGCCAATTCCTTTTGTAAATAACCCGCTTTCAAATTCACCTGATCTCCAAGAACCATAATATTGCCGTAGCCCTTTTCATAAGGTTTCCATTCAGGAAGATTGACGCCATTGGGATTGCCGGTTTTGGCAAAATTTACCCAGTAGGAAGAGATTGTATTTTCCAGTTCTAGGTCAATGGGTTTCCATTGTCTATTCCAAGTATGTAGTGTGTGTAAGGCATAAGGCACATCTGAAGTATGAAAAGCGCCATAATTGGGGAATCCAGGTTTGTCTGTGGGAACGTGGGCAAACTCATAGAGATAGCTATTTTGAGGATTATATCGCGCCAGCAAATGAGCAGGCAAACCCGCAAAGCCAAGTAAGGTCAATTTTTGTTGTTGCTCTTTTACTTGCTCAGGATTAGTGGCAGGAAATAGGCTTAAGAAATTAGTAGCTTGGTTTCCGTATTTCTGAGCGTCTTTTTCATAGGCATCAACTGTTGATGCTTGGTTGCCCAGAAAACTACCATCGCCCGTAACCCAACCTGTTAAAATGGGTGTCTGGTTTTGAAGACCTTGCTGAAAAAATCCTTTGAGGTCTTTGGGAAGCATGTATCCGTCTAAGGTGGTACCAAATCCACCAATATCAGCCTGCTGGCTTAATTGCTGCAATTCAACAGCTGTTTTCTTGCGTAAATCAGCAATGGATTGGGCATTGGCTTTTTGCATCAATTTTATGCCTTGGGCTTCTGCTTGTTCCAGATTTTGCAAACTCATTTTTGAAAACAATCCCCCACTCTGTGCAATTGCTTTGTGAAATAACCCCTTTGCCAATGGCGATGTAATCAGAGCAGTAACACTAAATGCACCAGCAGATTGCCCAGCAATGGTTACATTATTTGGGTCTCCGCCAAAAGCCGCAATATTTTGCTGAATCCATTTTAGCGCTGCAATTTGATCCAGAAAACCATAGTTGCCCGATGTACCTGCTTCCTTGCTTAGTTCTGGATGCGCCATAAAACCCAACACGCCAACGCGATAATTAATGCTCACAAAAACAACTCCTTTTTTGGCCATTTCTTCCCCATCATAAATAGCACAATTGGCTGATCCACTATTTAATCCACCTCCATAGATCCAGACAAAAACGGGTTGTTGTTTCTTTTCACTTGACCAAACATTTAGATACAAACAGTCTTCACTCAAGGGTTCAGGCTTTGCTATAAACTCTTCTGACCAGCAATAGAATGGAGCTGGTTTATTTTGAATGGGACTTGCTGAAAAATTAGTGCAGTTTTTAACGCCTGTCCAGTTTGCAGCGGATTGTGGCGCTTTCCATCTGAGATTCCCTACAGGAGGGGCCGCAAAAGGGATTCCCTTGAATATGGCAATACCATTGTGTTTTGTGCCTTGTATTTTGCCGTTAGCAATGCTGATGGTTTGGGCAGAAGTATGCAGGGTAAAGAATAATACAATAGTGATTAGGGCTTTCATGGCAGCTATGTTATTCCCTACAATATAAGATTTTACTTAGCTTTTTGCAAATGATGGCAGGTCTGCCTCAGCCAATAAGTTG
>CAIZMD010000015.1 GCA_903933995.1 uncultured Bacteroidota bacterium | reverse complement strand
AGGACTGGTAAAAGATGGGGATACCACCAACCATACATCGCTCCATGCCAATATGTTTGCCCTAGCTTTTAACTTAGTTTCTTCTTCTAATAAAACGGCGGTTGTCAATTTTATCAAGACCAGACAAATGGCTTGTAGTGTGTATGGCGCACAGTTTTTATTGGATGGATTATTTGATGCGGGTGAAGCTGACTATGCGTTAGAGCTCTTGACCAGTACCAAAGAAAGAAGTTGGTACAATATGATCAGAACTGGTTCTACCATTAGTATGGAAGCCTGGGACAAAGTATATAAACCCAATTTAGATTTGAACCATGCATGGGGTGCGGCACCAGCCAATTTAATCGTGCGAAAGTTAATGGGCATTGAACCTATAGAAGCAGGAGCATCCGTAGTGCATATAAAACCCCAATTGGGTCATTTGCAATTTGCACAACTCACCACTTCTTTAATACGGGGTAAAATCAGTATTGATTATTTGTTAAAAGGGCAAGCTGCTATTTATCAAATCAAGATTCCATCTGGAATTAGAGCTCAGTTGGAATTGAAAGTCCCACATCATAATGCAAGACTTTGGATAGATGGTAAACTGACTAATCAAAAAGCCTTTGAAGGGAAGTATCAGGTAGATAAGTTGGAATCAGGTAATCACTTGATAGAATTGAAATAGGATTTTAAATAACCAAACATGAAACAGATTTGTCAAATAATATGCTTGGTCTTGATACATCAGTTGGCGATGGCCCAATTGCCCGCAGAAGAGCTAGTTAATCCTATGATGGGCACTGATTCCAAATACAGTTTTTCTAATGGTAATACTTATCCTGCCATTACACTTCCATGGGGGATGAATTGTTGGACGCCGCAAACAGGCGTCAACGGATATGGTTGGACATACACTTACGCAGCTGATAAAATTCGGGGATTCAAACAAACCCACCAGCCATCGCCCTGGATGGGTGACTATGGCCAATTTAGCATCATGCCCATGGTAGGAAAGCTGCAAGTAAATGAAGAAAAAAGGGCCAGTTGGTTTTCACATAAAGCAGAAGAAGCGCATCCTTATTATTATCAGGTCTATTTAGCCGATTATGATATTAAAACAGAAATAGCTCCAACAGAAAGGGCCGCCATTTTCAAAATCACTTATCCCAAATCAGATAGTTCCTTTCTGTTAGTAGACGCTTTTGATAGAGGTTCTTATGTGAAAATTATTCCAGAAGAAAATAAAATCATTGGTTATACCACCAGAAATAGGGGCGGCGTACCTCCCAATTTCAAAAACTATTTTGTCATACAATTCAGCAAGCCATTCCAACTTTCTTGGACTGTTGATGATAGCATTCTGATAGCTTCTAAAAAAGAATTGAATAGCTTTCATGCCCAAGCAGTAGTAGGTTTTAAAACCGTAAAAGGGGAGAAACTAGAACTTAGAGTAGCTTCTTCTTTTATTTCATTTGAACAAGCGGAATTAAATCTGAATAGAGAATTGGGTAAACAGTCATTTGAACAAATTACCCAAAAAGCAAAAACAGCATGGAACAAGCAATTAAGCCGGATAAAACCAGAGGGTGGTACGGATGATCAGATCAAGACTTTTTATTCTTGTTTGTACCGGATGCTTCAATTCCCAAGAAAATTTCATGAAATTGATGCATCTGGAAATACGGTACACTATAGTCCTTTCAATGGTCAACTTGAACAAGGGGTATTATTTACAGATACTGGTTTCTGGGATACGTTTAGGGCGCTCTTTCCTTTTTTGACCTTGGTCTATCCTGAAATGAGTAGTCAAATGATGCAGGGGCTGGTAAATACTTACAAAGAAAGTGGATGGTTACCAGAATGGGCAAGCCCAGGGCATAGACGCACCATGATTGGAAGCAATTCTGCCTCCGTGATTGCAGATGCTTATTTAAAAGGGATTCGAGGTTATGATATGGACCTGCTCTATGAAGCCCTGATGAAAAATACAGATAGTGTGGGGCCCATGAATACGCTGGGGCGCGATGGGTTTAAAGAATACAATCAATTGGGTTATTTGCCAGTGGATATGTATGGTGGTTCTGCAGCAAAAACCTTAGAATTTGCCTATGCCGATTTTTGTTTGAATCAATTAAGTATTGCACTCAACAAACCTGCCGCTAGTATTGAAAAATTTGCCAAAAGATCTCAAAACTATCGGAATTTATTTGATAGCACTTATCTACTCATGCGCGGAAAAAATAGGGATGGTAGTTTTCAAAAAGGGTTTAATCCTTTTAGGTGGGGAGGCGAATTTGTAGAGGGTAATGCTTGGCATTATAGCTGGTCTGTGTTTCATGATTTTAAGGGGCTAGCCAATTTAATGGGTGGCAATCGGGTCATGGAAAATATGCTAGACTCTGTATTCAATCAACCGCCCATATTTGATGAATCTGCTTACAAAAAAGTTATTCATGAAATGCTAGAAATGCAAGTGATGAATATGGGACAATATGCACATGGTAACCAACCCATCCAACACATGATTTATATATATGATTATTGTGGCGCACCATGGAAAACCCAATACCATGTGCGGGATGCCATGAATAAACTCTATAAACCAACTCCTGATGGTTTTTGTGGAGACGAAGACAATGGCCAAACAAGTGCTTGGTATGTCTTTAGTGCCATGGGTTTTTATTCAGTTTGTCCGGGTACCAATCAATATGTAATAGGGGCTCCCTTATTTAAAAAAATTAGTTTGAGCCTACCCAATGGCAACCAATTTCTAATAAAAGCTCCAGCAAATAACGCTAGTCATCTTTATATTCAATCAGCTTACCTAAATGGCAAAGAATATGATTTGAATTTTTTGAAACACCAAGATATAATCAAAGGTGGTGTTCTAGAATTTAAGATGTCAGAAAAACCCAATTATAAACGTGGAATAGCTCAAAAATCCGTACCTTTTTCCTTCTCAAAATAAAAAGCAAAAACAACACAAACTCTTGCCATGAAAGAACAAAAACCTAAGTCGGTTTCCAGAAGAGATTTTATGGGTAATTCTGCCAAAGTTTTGGCTGGATTCATGATCCTGCCCAGACATGTCTTGGGTGGAACCAGCTTATCCGGAATCAAATACACAGCTCCTAGTGATATCATTTCATTGGGTTTGATTGGTGCAGGAAAACAAGGGGGTATCCTATCTAATTATTTCTTGAAAACAGAACAAATTCGCTTTACTGCCATAAGTGAAGTCTATCAAGCAAAAGCTAAAAAAACCTTAGATAGTATTAAAGCCAATTATGCAAAAAATACCCAATTAGGAGCATATAATGAGATTCCTGTGTACAATGATTTTAGAGAATTATTGGCACTTAAATCTGTAGATGCAGTGGTGATTGCTTTGCCAGACCATTGGCATGCTGCCGCTGCAGT
Organism: uncultured Bacteroidota bacterium; assembly: GCA_903933995.1. Lineage (GTDB taxonomy): Bacteria > Bacteroidota > Bacteroidia > Chitinophagales > Chitinophagaceae > Sediminibacterium. The sequence goes on along the minus strand of CAIZMD010000015.1, from coordinate 176 downwards.
TAGGGCTGCTCAAGCAGGTAAAGACATTTACTGCGAAAAGCCATTGGCTTTAACCGTGAAAGAAGGTAGGGCCATGGTCAATGCTACCAGAAAACATAATCGCGTATTTCAAACAGGAAGCATGCAACGTTCTTGGAAAGAATTTAGACAGGCTGCCGAATTAATTCGCAATGGTT
>CAIZMD010000014.1 GCA_903933995.1 uncultured Bacteroidota bacterium | reverse complement strand
TTGGCTTTTCTCTTTTACAATCTTCATTTCGTCATACTTGGGAACAGGACGCTTTACATATTTCCACCATGGGTAATCGGGTCCACCGCCATAATTCCATTTATCTATATAAATAGTATTGTTACCAAGTGACTTGATATCATTTTGGACTTTTTGCTCCAAACTATCCACCGTGGCCAAAACGCCAATGATGCAGAAGATACCAATGGTAATGCCAAACAAAGACAGGAAGGTACGTAGCTTATTTACCCGCAATTCCTGCAGGGCCATCTTGAAGCTATTCCAAAGAATGCTGAATAGTTTTAACATGCTTCAAATGTAAGCAGCGAATCACTTAGAACGGGGCGTTTTTTATGTGAGCGGTCAAATGCCTGTTCAGTTAAAGCCCAAGACTAGGAAAAAAGCCTTCAACAAATACCTTTTTTTATAGATTTTTCCAAACAATCTCACGCAAACGTTGTCTCAATAATTGTACAAAAAAATGAAGTTTTCAATTATGGCATTGATGGATACGTTATTTTTGCAGCGATTTCTCAAAAACTAAACTTGCAATATGACCTGGAAACAAGTCTTCACTTCATCGGTAGGAAAGAAACTGGTAATGGCTTTCACCGGTATTTTCCTGATTCTTTTTCTGATAGTTCACGCTGGTCTGAATGCCTGTATCTGGGCAAATGACGGGGGCGAAATGTTTAACAAGGGTGCCCATTTTATGGGATCCAATGTGGTACCACGTATTTTAGAAATTGGATTATTTGTGGGGTTGATCCTGCATATTGTTCAAGGTTTAATGCTTGAAATGGATAACCGTAAAAAACGCAGTGTTGGTTATGCAGTTGCTTACAGCGATGGTAGCAAATGGTATAGCCGCAGTATGGCCCTTTTGGGAACTTTAGTTTTGTTGTTCTTGGTGTTGCACCTATCTGATTTCTGGTTCCCCAACAGGGCCCATCAGAATTTTGTTTTGGGTGAAGAAATTGACCTATATGCCAAGATGAAAGAAACTTTTAGTGTTTTATGGGTGGTGATTGTGTATGTTTTGGGATGCCTATCATTGGGCTATCACTTAGCACATGGTTTCCAAAGTGCTTTCCGCACAGTAGGTGTTCACAACAGAAAATACAATTTGATGCTGGTTAGTCTGGGTCTAGGTTTTTCAGTAGTGATTACCCTATTGTTTGCCCTGATGCCACTGAGCTTCTATTTTGGTTGGATCAATTAATCAAAGTTTCGGCAAAACCGGAACCATTCTTATAAACAGTATATTCTAATCATAGTAAACATTCAGGTGTATGTTAGATGCCAAAATCCCTTCGGGACCTTTAGATGATAAATGGACGGAATACAAGGGCCATTGTAAATTGGTGAATCCAGCCAACAAACGTAAGTTGGAAGTGATCATCGTAGGTACTGGTCTTGCTGGTGCTTCTGCAGCAGCGGCGCTTGGTGAATTGGGTTATAAGGTAAAAGCATTCTGCTTTCAAGATTCTCCACGCAGAGCGCATTCTATTGCCGCACAAGGTGGTATTAATGCAGCCAAGAACTATCAGAATGACGGAGACTCTGTGTTCCGTTTGTTTTATGATACCATTAAAGGTGGTGACTATCGCGCAAGAGAAGCCAACGTACACCGTTTGGCAGAAGTGAGTGCTAATATTATTGACCAATGCGTTGCTCAGGGTGTTCCTTTTGCACGTGAATATGGTGGATTGTTGAGCAACCGTTCTTTTGGTGGTACTCAAGTACAAAGAACTTTTTATGCTGCAGGTCAAACTGGACAGCAATTATTGATAGGTGCTTACCAAGCTTTGGAAAGACAAATTGCTTTGGGTAATGTACAAATGTTTGCCCGTCATGAGATGTTGGAGATTGTGAAAATTGACGGCAAAGCAAGGGGTATTATTGCACGTAACTTGGTGAATGGTGAATTAGAAAGACATTTTGGACACGCTGTATTGCTTTGTACTGGTGGATACGGAAACGTATTTTATTTGTCAACCAATGCCATGGGTAGCAATACCACGGCTATTTGGAAGGCACACCGTCAGGGAGCAGCATTTGCCAACCCATGCTTTACACAAATTCACCCAACATGTATTCCAGTTAGTGGAGACCACCAATCTAAATTGACCCTGATGTCAGAGTCACTTAGAAACGATGGTAGGATCTGGGTTCCTAAAAAGAAAGACGATCAAAGAAAAGCCATAGATATTCCTGAAGAAGAAAGGGATTATTACTTAGAGCGCCGCTACCCTGCATTTGGTAACCTGGTTCCACGTGACGTGGCATCAAGGGCTGCTAAAGAAAGATGTGATGAAGGTTACGGTGTGGGTACCAGCAAACAAGCGGTATACCTAGATTTTGCTGACGCGATAGTGCGTTATGGTAAGATTGAAGCCGGTAAGGAAGGCAAGAGTAATATGAGCATGGAAGAGATTATTGTATTGGGTAAAGAAGTAGTGAAAGAGAAATACGGTAACCTTTTTGACATGTATGAAAAGATTACTGGAGAGAATCCATACGAATTCCCAATGCGTATTTATCCAGCGGTACACTATACCATGGGTGGTCTTTGGGTGAACTATGAATTACAAACCACTATTCCTGGATTATATGCTTTAGGTGAAGCCAATTTCAGTGACCATGGAGCTAACCGTTTAGGAGCATCTGCATTGATGCAGGGCTTGGCCGATGGTTATTTTGTAATTCCTTATACCTTGGGTAATAGCTTGGCAGATGAGATTTATAACAAAGCCATAGAAACCTCTCACCCTGCTTTTGAAGCAGCAGAAAAAGAGGTATCTGACAGGATTAATGTATTGATGAATATCAAGGGTAAACAAACCGTTGAAAGCTTCCACAAGCGCTTAGGTAAAATCATCTGGGACAAATGTGGTATGGCTAGAAACAAAGAAGGTTTGTTACAAGCTATCCAAGAAATTCAAGCATTGAAAAAAGAATTCTGGAGCGATGTTCGTATTCCTGGAAGTATCAATGAAATGAATCCTGAATTAGACAAAGCCAACCGTGTAGCTGACTTTATTGAACTAGGAGAATTAATGTGTGTAGACGCATTAAACCGTAACGAAAGTTGTGGTGGTCACTTCCGTGAAGAATTCCAAACAGAAGACGGAGAAGCTTTACGTGACGATGCTAACTATATGTATGTTGCCGCATGGGAATCCAAATCAGCACATGAATGGAACCTAGTTAAGGAACCATTGATCTATGATGTGGTAAAACCATCTCAACGTTCTTACAAATAATTCGGTTTTGATTTTTGACTTTAATTGAAAAATTGCAAAGATGGAACATTACAATATGAATCTGACCGTGAAGGTCTGGAGACAAAAAAATAGCAAGGAAAAAGGTGGTTTTCAAAGTTATCCTGTAAAAGACATTTCATCAGAGATGAGCTTTTTGGAAATGATTGACGTATTAAACGAACAGTTGATCCGCGATGGCGATGACCCCATTGCTTTTGACCATGACTGCCGTGAAGGTATTTGTGGACAGTGTTCTATGTATATCAATGGTAAGCCACACGGTGCTTGGAAAGCCAACACTACTTGCCAATTGCATATGCGTGCATTCAAAGACGGAGAAACAGTTACTGTTGAACCTTGGAGAGCTGGAGCTTTTCCAGTAATCAAAGATTTGATGGTAGACCGTTCTGCATTTGACCGTATTATTCAAGCTGGTGGATATATTAGCGTGAATACCGGTAATGCCGTAGATGGTAACGCCCTACCTATTAACAAAGACAAAGCTGATGCTTCTTTTGCAGCAGCCATGTGTATTGGTTGTGGTGCTTGTGTAGCGGCTTGTAAAAACAGTTCTGCAATG
>CAIZMD010000013.1 GCA_903933995.1 uncultured Bacteroidota bacterium | reverse complement strand
TCACGTTGGCTGCATCTTCACATTTGTCCGTTGCAATTTCCATTACCTGATAAATCTCTCTTTTCTTAATCACTTCTTTGAAATCATTTTCTTGTTGGAAAAGGATCTCAATACTCATGTCAAACACATCGTCTGCTTGGTTTTCAATGCTGTTCACCTTTACCATGGCTTCAGTCATAGCACGTAGGTTCTTCATATCGCGCAAGCCAAAAACGGCTTTCTTGATTTCAATGGTTCCTTGTAAAATCAGGTCTGCCATTTTCTGAATACCAGTATCGTTGGGGTTTACATTGTAGAAGTTGATCTTCTTAGAACAGGCATATATATAGTCTGCAATATCATCCAAGGCGGTTGCCAAATAGTGAATATCTTCTCTATCAAACGGTGTGATAAAGTTTCTACCCAATTCGGTAAAAATGCGATGGGTATTATCATCATTTTTATGCTCTAAGTCTTCAATCTGAGCCAAATAGGCTACACGCTTATTTGCATCGGGTTCACTCACCAATTCTTTGAGTTTGATACCCATTTCGTGCACTTTTTCTGCCACGTCTTCAAACAATTCATAAAACACTTTGTTTTTTGGCATGAAGAGCTTACCGATAGAGTTGATACCCATATTATTAGAATTTGTGCAAAACTACTGTTAAGCGTATTGCGGTACTTGGTTATGATTTAATTAACATTTTGATAATATTAGATAATATTTCAATTCAATATTGTCCTTTTTCTTCTAAAATCAGTCTTTCTTAGCCTCTAATGTAAACCCAATAGTGGTTCCCACGTCTAGTTTACTCCTTACGTGCATGGTTTCACCATGAGCTTCCACAATATGTTTACAAATGGCCAAACCTAGGCCCGTGCCACCCACATCCCTACTTCTTCCTCTATCTGTTCGGTAAAATCGTTCAAAAATCCTAGGCAAGTGCTCTTCTCCAATGCCAATGCCGTCGTCACTAAACTCAATCAGCACGTGTCTGCCGTCTGTTTTATAGATACTGGCAACAATGGTTCCGTCTTGTTTGCCATATTTAGTGGCATTCTCCAATAAGTTATTGATTACCTGTCTAATTTTTTCCTTGTCAGCAAAGACCACAACTGGGGCTTCGCAACCTTTTTTGATACTGGTTTTGATGTTTTTGGCTGCAGTTTTAATGGAGAGGGTATCATAAATCTCCTTGATCAGGTCTTGGATCACAAACTGTACTTTGGTTAGGGGTTGTTCCCCACTCTCCAAACGGGTAATTTCATCAAGGTCTTCTGCCAAATTCACCATGCGGTCCACGTTTTTAGCGGCATTTTCTAAAAAGCGTTTACTTAAATCAGGGTTTTCCATGGCTCCCCCAAGCAAACTATCTACATAGCCTTGAATGGCAAAAATGGGGGTTTTGAACTCATGCGATAGGTTTTGCAAAAACTCTTTGCGGTAGGCTTCATTGGTTTTTAATAGTTCAATTTCAGCACTGCGTTGTTCTGCCCATTTTTCTACATCTTCTCTAACCTCATCAATACTTTTTTGGGGAAGAATGTATTTATAATAGGTTTCCTCCCTTTTATTGGCCTTGGTTTGATAAATGAATTTGTAAATCAGTTTGATTTTGCGATAGATAAACCATTCCAATACAAATTGAAATAGTAAGTAGGTGCCTAAGTAGCAAATTGCAATTGCTATAATCAAGACCAACCAGCTATTGGTGATAAACCAAAACCCAAATGCCACTGGCAATGCAACGGCCATTGCGGTTAGTGCAGATAATTGCTTGGGACTAAGATTCTTTGGGTTCAATGTTGGGAATTCTAGTGGAAAGTTACTGGATTCTTTAGAGTTCCTTATTTAATTAGACGTCAAACTTATACCCAACTCCCTTTACGGTTGTAATACAATCCACCCCCATTTTTTGGCGAATTTTACGAATATGTACGTCAATGGTTCGGTCTCCTACAATCACGTCATTACCCCAAACCTGGGATAAAATTTCATTTCTAAGGAAAACCCTACCTGGCTTAGCAGCCAATAAATACAAGAGTTCAAATTCTTTTTTGGCCAGCACTACATCGGCGCTATCAATGGTTACCATAAATTTTACTGGATCAATGGTAATATTGCCCAATACCAAGGAACTGTCTTCGCTTACTTTGGTTTGTAGCCTTCTGAAAAGTGCATTCACCCTACTGGTTAAAACCTTGGGACTAATTGGTTTGTTTACATAGTCATCCGCACCATACTCCAAACCTTTAATTTGTGAGGCTTCATCACTCAGCGCAGTCAGGAAAATGATCAATGTTTGTTGAAAAAGGGGTTGGGTGCGCAGAATTTGACAAACTTCCATCCCCGTTTTTTTAGGCATCATCACGTCTAAGATGATTAGGTCTGGATTGAGTAGTTTGGCTTTCTCAATGGCTTCATTTCCGTCTTTGGCAGTATGGATCTCATAGCCTTCTTTGCCCAAATTATAACTGATGATTTCTAAGATATCTGGTTCATCATCTGCAATCAAAATACGCATTGGTCTGCCTTCCATGTTAACGCTATGTTTACACAAATTTAATTTTAATGATTGGCAATCTGTGCATTTATGCTTATTATGTTATTGTTAACAGTAAAATGCCGCTTTTGTCCTTTTTGCCTGGTTTGGTAGTATTTTTGAAAGGATAATGAAATTAGTCAAGGCCATTTTCCTATTGTGCTTCTTACCCATCCTGTTGTCAGCGCAGGATGAACTAGCCATGCCTGTGATTCCTGCCATGCGGCAATTGCACCATGAATACATTATCAGCTCCATTCAAAAAATTAATCAACTGCCCGCAGTTAAAGACAGTGGCTATACCCAACAACTAGTTTGGGTAGACGAAACCGTTACGGGTATTAGAGCTAGTATTGAAAGAGACAAGCGGCTTGATGATAATGCCAAATACAGATGGTTGAGAAGTGTGAATGATCTACTCACGGCTTTTTTACAATCTTACCAAGTTGGACAAATCAGATTGAAACAATTGGAGCCCTTGATCAAAGCTTATCAGCAGGCCATGAAATTGGATTTGGCGGAACAGTCTATTTATCCCGTTTTTGAACACAATGATTTGGTCATTGGAAATCTATTGGTTGATAATTTTTGTTTGAAAACCAATCAAGGAATTCCCGCCGCAAAAGATTTGCTGATTTGGAAATACTGTCAAATCTATCCCAATCAGATTTTGAATCTATTGAGCAAACAACCTCAAAATATTTTTGCAGATACCTTGATTATTCAAGCGGCTTTTCATGATCCTGAAAAGCTCTATAATTTTGCAGCTGCCCCCAATGCACTGGGTAGAAAAATTCAGTCTGTTAATCATAGTTTGGTGAAAATTATTGGTCAATTGTCTTTGACCAAAACGGGTAGAATGTACTTTCCTTTTTTGGATCAATTGTACCATGGAAAATATAGCTTGGAAGACATTACACCGCTATTGGTAGAAGATTCTGCAGCTAGGTATTATAAGCTCTTAGTGGACACTAGAATTGACTACGCTGGTAGAATGCAAAAAGGCGATACGCCCATGTTGGAAAAAGTGCTCACC
>CAIZMD010000012.1 GCA_903933995.1 uncultured Bacteroidota bacterium | reverse complement strand
GTGAAGAGTAGAAGAATAAAGTGAAAAAATTTAAGTGAAGCGTGAAGAATAGGAGGAAGGAAAATGAGCGGATATTTGTTATATTTAAAATATGATAAAATCCAGTATCCATATTTCTTTCTTGATTTCATTGTTCTTTCTATTACTTTCAAGTACAAGTGTTGCGCAGAATATTGATTCAATGATGAATGTGTATGCAGACGGTTCCGCAACCGAAAGGATACACATTCATTTTGATAAAAATATTTATAACAAAGGAGAAACCGTTTGGTACAAAGCCTATTTGATACAAGGCAGAGATACGGGTTTAGCCAGTATGAATATTTATTTGGAATGGTACGGGTCAGATGGAAAATCATTGAGACAGTCTGTATCACCCATTATTTTGTCTGCTGCATCTGGATCATTTGAGATCCCTTCAAACTATACGGGAGATTTTCTTGAGATCAGGGCATATACCAAGTGGATGCTCAATGATGATCCTGAATTGCTATATCGGCGCCAGCTATTAGTTAATCAACCCAGTGCAAAAACCACAAGTCCTCCTGTTTCAAAAACCACGGTTGCTGTTTTTCCAGAAGGAGGTTATTTGATACAAGGATTACAATCCCGGATTGCTTTTAAAGCAACCAATACCATTGGGAATCCAGTATTCATCAAAGGGGCCATTGCGGATGAAACAAATCAAATCATTGATTCCCTTGAACTGTTACATGATGGTATGGGTAGTTTTTTTCTAACTGCCAAACCCCAACACCAATACCATTTAAATTGGGTGGACCAAGACGGTAATACAGGTGAAACGCCTATCAATATTACAAAAACAGAAGGGGCACAATTAACTGTTACCAGAATCAAGGAAAAGGTTTTGTTTCAAGTGGAACGCAGTGACAAAGTGCCATCGAGTTTTAAAAACATGGTCTTGGTCATACACATGAACAAAGTTGGTCTTTATCAGGTGGCCATTAATACAAGGGATAAAAAACGGATCAATGCAGAAATTCCTACCCTAGATTTACCAACTGGATTGCTACAGTTTACCTTGTTTACAGCTGACTGGATTCCAGTGGCAGAGAGGGTTGTCTTTATCAATAACCAAAAACATGAATTTCACCCAGAACTAAAAGCTTCCCAAATTAATGTAGATGCCAGGGGCAAGAATACACTTGAAATAAAAGTACCAGATACTTTATTTACCAATATGTCTTTGTCTATTACAGATGAGATAACCAGCAGACCCTCGCAACATACCATCTATTCAGATATGTTTTTGAGTAGTGAAATCAAGGGGAAAGTATATAACCCAGGTTACTATCTTTCTGGAAATACAGATGCAATTGCATTGCATCTTGACCTTGTCATGCTCACCAATGGATGGCGTAGGTTTAACTGGGAAAAAATCAAGGCTGAGATTGGTCCTCAAAATGCGTATCCTATTGAGAATGGGTATATGAAATTGGTTGGAAGGGTTACTGGCATTAAAACCGATAAGGACAATTTATTAAATATGATCATTGTAAGCAAAGACAGCAGCAGGCAATTTGCTTCTGTTAGTTTGCAAAAAGATGGCAGTTTTGAACACAGCGTGATTCTATTTGATACTGCTAAAATTTTATACAGCATCAACAATGATCCTAGCCTTACAGAAAAAGCTACCCTACAAATTCAAAACGGGTTGATGCCCTTATCTGCTAAAACAATCTCCATATTTAATGAACAGGATAATACAGAAATTAACCTTGCAGTGAAAGGGAAACTAGATCAGCTTTGGATACAGCAAGAAACGCTAAGGAAAAAAATGGAAGAAACAACCTTAAAAGAAGTAACGGTAACATCAACGGCAAAAACACCAACTGCCAAGTTAGAGGAAAGATATACATCGGGTTTTTTTAGGGAGAATCCTGCTAGAAAATCTTATATCCTAGACCTGTCTAATCCCAATAAGGTTCTGGCTGCCAGTACAATTATGGAATACTTAACCAGCAGGGTCCCTGGTTTGATGGTTAGTGGTGATGGATCCATGCAATGGCGTGGACATAGCCCCAATTTATTCTTGAATGAAATGAAAACGGATATTGCTACACTCAGTTCCATTCCACTGATTAATGTAGCCATGATCAAGGCCTTTCCGCCCATTTTTATGTTTGCATCAGGAGGTGGAATGGGAGGAGCGGTAATTGTTTACACCAGAAACGGGAATGATTATACCCCTCCTGAATTGCCCGGGCTTCAAACCATCAAATTATCGGGATATAATAAGTTCAAAGAGTTTTATTATCCTAACTACGAACAACCGGAAACTGGTTTTGTAAAACCCGATAACCGAACAACGCTTTATTGGAATCCAGACATTTTTACCAATCAGACCCTGCAAAATTTAAAGATTGAATTTTATAACAATGATTTTTCCAAAACCTTCAGGCTTGTTTTAGAAGGCATTAACGCTGCAGGAAAAATGACCCATATTGAAAAAGTTATTGGGGCAAATGGAATTGTTGAATAAAATTTTCAGCTGAAGAATCTTTTATTCAATCACAAGTTTATAGCCCTTATTATGAATATTGATGAATTTGATGCTAGGGTCATCGCTCAATTTCTTTCTTAATTTGGAAACCAATACATCAACATTTCTGCTAATCACAACTATCCCTTCTTCTTCCCAAATTTCTTTGATTAGTTTCTCTCTTTCTATTACTTGGTTTATATGATCCATAAAAATGAGTAGGGACTTAGTTTCCTTTTCTGATAATGAAATCAACCTGTCTTCAATTTGTAATTTTTGTTTGCTGGGATAAAAAGAAAATTGTCCAATCTTTCTAGCTTCAACATTTTCTAGCAGCTCCGTTTTGTTTTTGGAAACCAAGATTTTCTTTCTTAAAAAATAGCCCAAAATAAGCAATAAGCAGACCAGTCCTATCCATACAAATAGTTGCATTTGACTTGAATTGTCAAAACTAATTTGAATCAAATAGCAGCCACTGCCCTGTTTTCTACCCGTGCAGGGAGTTAAATTCCCGGATTTTGCATTGATTTCAAATGCATAGATGGTTGATTGTTGCTGACAATCAATAACACTGACATAATAATTTTGAGGGAAATCGGATTTCTTTAATTCCAATTGGACCAAATTGATCAAACTATCAGGGATAAAGGCAAATGAATGTTGAAATGAAATCTGATAAGTCTGGTTATCTATTTTTTGAATGGGTAGCACTATTGAACTAGAATCTTTTGCATGAAGCAAGATCTGGTGACCAATATTTCTTAAGACTAATACCTTATGTTTTTCTGCCCCTTCATTTTTTGACTGGAACAAAAAAAATGAAAAGACAATGATGCATAAGGCAGAGACGGAAATAAATAAAGGCAAGGGCTTCATTGGCGCAAAATAGTTCATAAAATCTCCATCAAAGATCAATTTACATTGGTTTTACAAGATTTTACACTTTATCAGGTATATGCTTTTGGCATTCAACTAGTTTTAATTAAAACAATTAGGAATGAGAAAAGCTAGATTATGGATAACGGTTTATTTATTGCTGAACACCTTATTGATAGGGGAACTCCAATCTCAATCAATTGCTAGCCAGATAGCGCAAGTGGAAAACAACCTTGCTGGAAGACTTATATTAAATGGCAAACCCTATAACCTTCAAGACAGGATGCGTCATTATCACGTAAAGGGTTTAAGCATTGCTGTCATTAATAATTATCAGATGGTTTGGGCTAAAGGATATGGTTGGGCAAATGAAAAAGAACAAAGACCCGTAACTACCAATACTTTGTTCAAGCCAGGGTCTATCAGTAAAACCTTAAATGCGTTGGGTGTCTTGAAATTGGTTCAAGAAAAACAGCTGAGCCTAGATAAGGACATCAACGAGTATTTGACATCATGGAAATTTCCCTATGATAGTTTGTCAAAAGGAAAAAAAATCAACCTGGCCCATTTATTAAGTCATACTGGGGGATTATCTGTTTATGGGGGTTTTCCTGGTTATAGCCCCAATGATACACTACCAACCATTCCAGAAATATTAGACGGGAAAGCACCAGCAAATACACCTGCCGTGAGGTCTTTATTTGAGCCGGGTCTGCAATTTCAATATTCTGGTGGCGGAACCATTATTTCTCAGTTGATACTCACGGAGAATAGTCATCAATCCTATGAAAAGTTCATGTATAATAGGGTGCTAAAACCACTTGGAATGCTGAATAGTTTTTACAGTTCTGCTCCCCCAAGCAAGCAGGTTTTTAATAAAATTGCCACTGGGTACACTAAAAATGGCGACACAGTTGCTGCTACTTTTCGGGTCTATCCGGAACAAGCCCCCTTGGGGTTATGGACTACGCCAACAGAGCTTGCAAAGTATTTGATAGAAACACAACTGTCCTATAAAGGAAGATCATCTAAACTGCTTAATCAAGAAATGACCCGTTTGCATCTTACACCATTTATTGACCAATCTGCTGCAATGGGTGTATTTACTTTAGACAAAAATGGGGAACGATATTTTTTCCATGATGCGGCCAACGAAGGTTTTAGAGGCATGTTTTATGGAAGCTTGGATGGTGGAAATGGGGTGATTGTTTTTGTAAATTCTGATGACGGGGATATTATACTAGAATTATTGGCAAGTGTAGCAAAGGTATATGACTGGAAGGGATTTGATAAACCACAAAACATTAATACCATTCAAATTGCTGATAGTGTAGCAGCTAAATATGTTGGCACCTATTTGTACGATGGAGTATTAGCAGAAGTAACAAAAAAACAAGATGGCTTATATTATTGGACACAAGGTCAAGACGTAAAAATGTATTTTACTTCAGAAAAGGATTTTGTAAACATGGAATTCCTTGCTGAAAAATCCTTTTTGACCAATCTGAATGGAATGGTCACTGGTTTTGCAAGAAAAGTCAATGGCAAGGAATTTAGTCCAGCACAAAAACTGGTAAGTCTAGATACCATCAAAACAAATGAAGGGCAATTAAATAGTTATGCTTGGCACTTAATAGAGACAAAGCGTTTTCAAGCAGCCATCCCCTATTTGCAAAGGGCCATGGTACTTGAGCCACAAGATATTTCAGCGCAGTTAAACCTAGCGCACGCTTATTTATGGAACCAAGATTTTCAAAAAGCCGTATCTGTTTATCAAAGCTATTTGGCTACAAATAATATGGACAGTTCATTACTTAAAAAGAATATCCTGCAAGATTTTGAATATTTTGAAAAGATGGGTTTTGATAAAACACTTATGGAAAAGATCATAGTAGAACTTAAATTAAAGTCCTGATCAATAAAAAGGGAAATATTTGGATAGGTACTAGAAATACCGGCCTATATAGGTATGATGGTAAAAAAATCACCCGTTTCTCTGAATGAAAAACGGGTGATCGTATTTTAAAGCCTATTTGATTGTTACATCGCCGCAGGCAAAAATTAATCTTCTTTAGGTTCAGCAGGTACATGATCCGCTGGGGTCACATTCTTAATGCTGAGTTGGAAACGGGTATTCAAAGCCACTTCATAATTACCCTTGTTCAGGATTTCACGGATCCCAGCATCAGCCAATAACACATCGGCCAAGTCTTTTGCCAAAGGAATCCCGCTCAAAACATTCAGGGTTCTACCACCTACAAGCTCAATTAGAAACTTATAACCTGCTTTACGTCCGCTACCGGCACGTTCAAAATCAATACGGTTCAGGTCTAAGGTTTGGTTACCATAAGCAGAACGCTTCAACAAAATTTTGATAATCGGCAGGTATTTGCTCCAAATCTGGGTGTACATAATCGAATAATGGTTTAATGAGGTAGAAAGCAGTCCCAAATTGGGTTCGCCAGTCAATATTATTACAAAGGTGCGCTATTTATGGCCGAAAAACGAATTTCCTTTAAATATCTTCGCTGCATCATGACAGGAATAGACAGCGTTCAATTGAATCAGGTAATAGTCCACAAAGTGGGAAATCCAAGCAGGGGCGAGGCTTTGGGCCTTTCTGCCAACCCATTGACCCTCAATGATCCCATTGTGCAAGGGATGCTGACAAAATACTTTTTGGGGGCTTTTAATGAGCAGGAACAGTACCATTTTACCCATATTAGTAGTTTGGATCTCAATGAAGTGTACCAATACGTGAAGGCCCTTTTTGAAGACAATAAGCAGTTTTCCAAGCAATCTGTGCAGCTAGCCCAGTTCCTTTACAGCAAGAGTACCCATAGCAAGGTCAAGGAAGGGGAAATGTATTTGGCGCATTTTAGCAATGTTCCCTTTGAAACAGACTATGTAGACGCCATTGGTATTTTTAAGAGCGAAACCAAGGAGACTTTTCTAAAAGTATTCCCCCATGGGCAGAGTTGGGAAGTGATTGCAGAAGACGGGGTGAACATTAATAAACTAGACAAGGGTTGTCTCATCTTTAGAAAAAACCAGTCTGAGGGATACGTGGTTTGTGTGGTAGACAATACCAATAAACAGCAAGACGCCCAGTATTGGATCAAAGACTTTTTACAAGTGGCCCCCAGCGCCAATAGTTATTATCATACCGATGCCGCCATGGGCATGTGCAAATTATTTATCAGCAATGAGCTCCAGGAAAAGTTTGAGGTAAACAAATCAGACCAGATAGACCTTCTCAATAGAAGTATGGACTATTTTAAAAATAAGGAAGCTTTTAAAATGGAGGAGTTTGCTGAAGAAGTGTTGCACCATCCAGAAATGATTGAAACTTTTACTCAGTACAAACAGACTTATGAAATTGCGCGTCAGGTAAATATTGAAGACGAATTTGACATTCACTTAAAAGCG
>CAIZMD010000011.1 GCA_903933995.1 uncultured Bacteroidota bacterium | reverse complement strand
GCTTTTGTTCATGCGGATAAAACTATTGTTATTTTGGAAGAAGAAAATGATTTAACAAACCCCTATCCTGAAATTGTGGCTAATAAAGAAGGGGTTTCTAAATTTCATCTAAAGGAATCTACCACTTACACTTATTGGTTTGAGATCATTGACCTTGATCAAAATACCAATCATGCTGCTGCTAGTTTTAAAATTAACACCAATAACAAAGGGGCCGCCAGTTTGGCCAAAGCAAATATTCCCAATAGTTTCCCTGCCATCACTTTACACCAAAAAGACGATTACCAATTCTTTTATCTGTCAACTGATTTTTCTGAAAATCCCATTGGTATTAAGTCTGCCTATTTTAAAGGGATGACTTTGTTCAAACCGTTTTTATATAATGCAAGGGATAGAATGGATAGAAGGGTGTTTTTTTGGGAAATCTACCAACCCTTGCTTAGCAGTATTCTTAATGATTACTATGCTTCAAAATATAAAACTCATTTAGCAGAATAGCGAATTAACAAAGTGTCGGGAATCAATTTTAAGGTCCCAATAAATTGATCATTCTTTGATTTAAATCTGTTAAATCCAGCTTTTAATTGATTTGCTTTTTCTATATCAGAAATGGGGGCTAAATCCATATTTGGGGTTATTCTGAAAAGATTATTTTGATTCATCCAATAATTTCCCTGTACAAAATCTACTATGTCAGTTTTGGTCTGTATAAATGGATAAGCGTGTATATTTCTAAATTGTCTAGCTGTATCTAATCCACTTCCCATCCAGGCTACTGTATTGGGTAATTCCAATTGATGGCTTTTTTGTAGCCATGCTAATAAACTTGGTGCAATGTCAAAATGCGTAGAGATGGAAGAGAATTTGGCTGTACGTTTTAGCAATGGCGAATAGATCATTAATGGAACATGGTATCTATCTAATTTATTGATCATGGGTATTTCAGGCATTCTGTGATCTCCTGTAATTAAGAAAACCGTATTGTTAAAATCAGGTCTTTGTTGGTAGGCTCGTATAAAATCACCAATGGCTTCATCCATATAAAGAATACTAGCGTATTGATATTGGTAGTTACGATAATTAGATTTTTGTTCTTCTGTAAAACCTAACTGACTCATTCTATCTGTGAATTTTTGAAAATAGGTATCCTGTTCATTAATCAAAAAGGGGCTATGTGTAGAAACCGTTAGTACCACACTTAGTTGCGGTTTACTACTGTCTTGTTGAGTAGCAAGATACCTATTGAAGAGTTCTTTATCTCCATAACCCCAACTAAATCCAGCACTAGAAGAAGGCATTTTTGAATATCCTACAGGAAAATTGATCTCATCATAAATGTTATCTACTTTGTTCTTTGTAAGAAATTGTTTCATGTTATCAAACTTAGAATCTCCTCCATAAAAAAAACTGCTTTGATAACCGTTTTGTTTGAGTAAGTTAATCAATGAAAAATGACCAGGCATGGCATTCCCTAACTCATTAAAACCATTTTTTGCAAATGGTAGTGATGAAATTAAAGAGGGCAAGACTGCAAAAGTTCTTCCACCTTCACTAAGAAAGTTTTCCCAGTACAAACTTTTACTACTAAGACTATCTAAGTTGGGTGTGAAATTGCCCAAGTATCCGCCAGAATTGGTAAAAGCCCTACCCAAACCTTCTACTATGAGAATGACAATATTTGGTTTGCGGTTACTTGTTTCAAAAAATGGGGAGAGTACATCTGCACTACTATCTACCTTATGTAGAAAAGGGAAATTGGACTCGTCCACATATTGAAACTGGGTCAAAGATGCTTGGGTATTTAAATCTATAACCCCTCCTAAATAGTTAACTGCATAGATATCATATTCTTGTTTGGGAGGAAAAAAATGGGACCAACTTGCCTTAAAAAAATAGTGAGATTTATTGATAGCTAGATTATTGCTGGTTTCTTTTCCTGGCATCCATTCTTCTACTTTTTGAGTAAGGTCAGTTAAGAAATTAATAGTAAGTAAGAGAACTACTAAATAACCAAAGATGGGTCTTGGATGCACTTTTTTAGGTATGGCAATCAATGCTGCTAATGCACCAATAGTAATTAAAGAAACAGCCAATAAGAGGGGAATGGGAATACCACCAGCAGCTCCAATGGTTTGTTTAATATCTGCAATACTATATCCCCATAGGTCTGCACCCAAAGGAACAAGGGTACTTACAAAATACTGCGATAGTGACAATTGAATAAGTATTAAACAAATAGCAATTAGTATAAAAAAAGCTTTTCCCAATCCATGATTCACTAGTGCTAACAATAGATAAATAGGAAGCATCCAGCCAAGGGCTGTAATCCAAAAGACTAGGTCTTTGGCTAATGCATTTGCTAATACCAAACCAAATGAAGTAGCTGCACCATGTTTATAATAATCATAGCCCAATTCAAACAGTCTGCCTAATAGGAATAATCCACCTAAGATCAACGCCATAGAAAGAAACTTGTTAAAAGCTCCTGATAAGGCGTTATTGATTTTGCCTAGAATGGGCATGATATATTTTTCAACCACCCATTTAGGCTCTTCGGTAGTCTTAG
>CAIZMD010000010.1 GCA_903933995.1 uncultured Bacteroidota bacterium | reverse complement strand
CTTAGCTTCACCGTCTAGGATAATCTTACAACCATCGGCATAAGTGTAAGTGATTTTCCTAAAAGTACCACAAGCATCGGGGTGTTGTTGTTCCGCATCCACTTCTACTTTAACAGGACTGGTATCATCCTTGCCCAAAAAGTATTGAATAGGGTCAATATAGTGCTGACCCATATCGCCCAAGCCACCACCGTCATAATCCCAATAACCGCGGAAGGTTCCGTGAACACGGTGTGCGTTATAAGGCTTGTAGGGAGCGGGTCCTAGCCAACGGTCATAATCCAATTCTGCTGGTACAGCTTGGGTTTCTAATTGGGTTTTACCCACCCAATAAAATTTCCAGTCAAAGCCGGTGGTCTTGCTCACGGTTACCGTAAGCGGCCAACCCAACATACCAGACTCAACCAATTTTTTAATGGGTTTTACGGTGGTATTCATCCCGTAAAAATTGTCTTCAAAACGGAACCAAGTATTTAAACGAAACATATTCCCGTATTGGCGAATGGCTTCTACCACGCGCTTACCCTCACCAATGGTGCGGGTCATGGGTTTCTCACACCAAATATCTTTACCTGCTTTGGCCGCGTCAATGGCCATGATCCCATGCCAGTGTGGAGGTGTAGCAATATGTACAATATCTACTTCAGGAAGCGCAATTAATTCTCTGTGATCATGAAAGGTCTTGATATTCCCACCCACCATTTGAGCGGCTTGTAGCAAGTGTTTGCTATCTACATCACAAACAGCTACCACCCTAGTACCTGCGTAAGGAATATGACCACGGCCCATACCCCCAACACCAATAATGCCCTTGGTAATTTGGTCACTGGGCGGAATAAATCCACGCCCTAAAACGTGACGCGGCACAATACTAATGCCTGCGGCGATGGCTGCTGCATTGCGCAGAAATTTTCTTCTGCTGTTGCTTTTGTTGCTGTTAGAATCTTGCATGATGGTAAACGTTGCGTTTGAATCAATTCAAAAGGCCCTGCCTTTATAGTAGTACAAAATAGCAAAAATTCTGCTTGTTGCATTGAAAACTATTAGCCAAAATGCTAGTATCTTGTCAGAACCATTCTTGAAGCATGCATATGAGAAAATACCCATTCAGCATCCTATTGATTTGCTTATTACAAGTACTAACTGCCAAAGCAGAAGATGGTTATAGATTATGGTTACGCTATGATAAAATCAGTAACCCAACCCTGCTAAACCATTATCAAAAAATGATGCAACATCTTTGGGTAGATGGTAATAGCCCTATTCTACAATCGGCCCAAAAGGAATTGACCATGGGTCTAGGTGGCTTGCTTGGAAAACCCATGAACCAAGTAAACAGTATTCAAAACAATACGGTGATTGTTGGCTCAGTGGAATCATCCAAATTCATTGCCAATTTACAGCTATCAGAAATGCCCCGATTGGGCAAAGAAGGATATCTGATTGTAAGCCTAACCATAGAAGGAAAACCCTGTTTAGTGGTGGCTGCTAAAACAGATGTAGGCGCGCTCTATGGCAGTTTTAAACTTTTACAAGAATTACAAACCCATCAATATTTTGGCAAGATGGTCATGGTGAATAACCCCGCTATGCAACTACGCATGTTGGATCATTGGGATAACCTGAACCGCACGGTAGAAAGGGGTTACGCAGGTTTTAGCATTTTCAAATGGCATCTCTTGCCCGGTTATATAGACCAGCGTTATATTGATTATGCTAGGGCCAATGCTTCTATTGGTATTAATGGAACTGTGGTGAATAATGTGAATGCCAATTCACTCATGTTGAGCAAAGATTATTTAATTAAAGTGGCAGCGCTGGCCAATGTTTTTAGAAAATATGGGATCAAAACCTATCTCTCTGTTAAGTTTAGTTCACCCATTGAATTGGGTAAATTAAAAACAGCTGACCCACTAGACCCTGCGGTGATAGCTTGGTGGAAACAAAAGGCGGATGAAGTATACAAATACATACCAGACTTTGGTGGTTTTGTGGTCAAAGCCAATTCAGAAGGACAACCCGGCCCACAAAATTATCAGCGCTCGCATGCAGACGGCGCCAATATGCTGGGCGATGCTTTAGCGCCTCATGGCGGTATTGTCATTTGGAGAGCATTTGTTTATAGCAATGAAACACCTATTGACCGTACTAAACAAGCTTATCTAGAATTTAAACCATTTGACGGACAATTCAAGCCTAATGTAATTGTACAAGTAAAAAATGGCCCCTTGGATTTTCAACCAAGAGAGCCCTTTCATCCACTTTTTGGTGGCATGCCCAAAACACCTTTGATGATGGAGTTTCAGCTAACACAGGAATACTTAGGCCATGCCACGCACTTAGTATATGAAGCACCATTGATGACTGAAGTATTAGATGCAGATACTTATGCCAATGGAGCGGGATCAACTGTTGCCAAAGTGGTCAATGGTTCTTTGGGAAAATTTGACCTGAATGGAATGGCGGGTGTAGCCAATATTGGAGACGATAGAAATTGGACGGGGCATCCCTTTGCCCAGGCTAATTGGTATGCTTATGGAAGACTAGCATGGAATCCCTCACAGAATACGGATAGGATTGCAGAAGATTGGATTAAAATGAGTTGGAGTACCGATTCCCAATTTGTGGCAAAGACCAAACAAATGATGATGGATTCTAGAAAAGTGTTAGTACAATATATGACACCCTTGGGGCTGCACCATATTATGGGAGACGGACACCATTATGGACCATCCCCTTGGTCAGACCGTTTGGGCCGAGCCGATTGGAATCCTGTCTATTACCATCGCGCGGACAGCGCTGGCATTGGCTTTGAGAGAAGCAGCAAGGGTAGCAATGCACTTGAACAGTACGCGCCAGAAATTAGAAAAATCTATGAAGACCCCAAGACCTGCCCTGAGCAATATTTATTGTGGTTTCATCATGTAGCATGGAATTTTAAAATGAAATCGGGCAAGACTTTATGGGAAGAACTCTGTTACAATTATTATGCAGGCGTGGAAGCCGTTAGACAAACACAGAAAATATGGGCTGCACAAAAATCTTTGGTAGACGAGGAAAGATTTGAACAAGTGCGGCAATTATTGTTGGTGCAAGAACAGGAAGCCATTTGGTGGCGTAATGCTTGTTTGCTCTATTTTGGAACCTTCTCCAAAATGCCGCTACCCGTAGGATACGAACAACCAGACCATGATTTAAAATATTATCAATCACTCAGATTCCCATTTGCACCAGGCAATGGGGGAAGTAATTAGATGCCTGAAACCATTCGATAAATATTTCTGCGTAATTTGGTAACTACTAAACTACGCTTATGAAATACGGCTTTGGCTTATTGGCATGTTGCTTACTATTGGTGTCTACACAAGCACAACAAACGCAGAAACCACCACTGCATGGTAAACACTGGATGGCTATTACAGGTAAACCACTTGCTGCCACGGCTGGTTCCCAGATTTTTCAACAAGGAGGTAATGCGGTTGACGCTGCATGTGCCATGCTGGGCGCCACTTGCACCATGTGGGATGTATTGAGTTGGGGAGGAGAAACACAAGCCCTGATCTATAATCCAAAGACCAAGAAAGTCATTGCTATTAATGCCATGGGTGTAGCACCCACGGGAGCAACTGTGGAGTTTTTCAAAAGTAAGGGTTATGCGTTTCCTCCAGAATACGGACCACTTGCTGCCACCACACCAGGCACTGTTGGCGGACTCTGTTATATGCTGAGTGAGTTTGGTACCATGAGTTTGAAACAGGTATTGCAACCAGCTATGCAATTGGCATCTGGTTATCCTATTGATGCACAAACCGCTAATAGTATGGAGCGTGGTAAAGAGCTGATTAAAACATGGCCCTATTCCAAAGCCATATTTCTAACACACCCAGGTGAAAAAAGAGAAGCTCCAGAAGCGGGAGAAATTTTTGTACAAAAAGATTTGCTAGCAACCCTAACCAAATTGGTTGAAGTAGAAACTGCTGCACTTAAAAATAAAAAGAGCCGCAAAGAAGCCATCATGGCGGCTTTTGATCGTTTTTACAAAGGTGATATTGCTAAGGAATTTGTACGTGGTGCACAGGAACAAGGTGGTCTGATTACACTAGAAGACTTGGCCAAATGGAAGCCTCGAGTAGAAGAACCCTTGCACGTGAATTACAAAGGCATTGAAGTATACAAACTATCGCAGTGGACTCAAGGGCCTATGTTGTTGCAGAGTTTGAATATGCTAGAAAATATAGACCTCAAATCTATGGGCTATAATAGCACGCGCTATATTCATACCCTGTATCAGACCATGAACATGACTTATGCCGATAGGGATTTTTATTATGGTGATCCCTATTTCCCACCAGCAGAACCCATGCAGGGTTTGTTGAGTAAGGAATACGCTAGACATAGGGCCAGCCAAATAAATCCTGAAAAGAACAATGCATTTGCTGCACCAGGAGATCCTTATCCGTATGAGGGCAAGTCCAATCCTTATTTGAGTTTGCTGCAAAAAAGGGCTGCCTTAACTGATACCAGTTTGCAACATGGATCTGCTATACCCAAACATGATCAAGCCTACTTGCAACAAAATAATGTTTCTGATTTGGCTATGCTTTCACCTACATCCTCCTACCCTTTTGCTAATGCAGAAGAAGCCTATCAAGACAGGTTATTGCGTGGTACCACAACGGTAGAAGCGGCAGACACATCGGGTTGGGTAGTTTCCATTACCCCTAGCGGGGGATGGCTGCCAGCAACAGTAGCAGGAAGAACAGGTCTGGGCATGAGTCAAAGAATGCAGAGCTTTGTGTTGGATAGCACCATTGACCCCTTTAATGTGGTGGAACCAGGCAAGCGACCACGCGTAACACTCACACCAAGTTTGGCATTAAAAGATGGTAAACCCTTTTTGTGTTTTGGCGTGCAGGGTGGCGATACACAGGATCAAAATCTGCTGCAATTTTTCTTGAATATGGTAGAGTTTGGCATGACGGTACAACAAGCCACCGAAGCCGCTAATTTTAATACCAACCAACTCTGGCTCTCACTGGGAGGTAGCAAATTATCAGACATCTGACATTGCAGATTCTGAAGACTGCGCCAAAACTGAAACTGCGAAATTGAAACTCACTCCGTCTGGCACGACTTTCACGGTTCCAGTCGCCTGCACCGTTACGCCCTGAG
>CAIZMD010000009.1 GCA_903933995.1 uncultured Bacteroidota bacterium | reverse complement strand
TGATAACAATAAACATAAATGTCAATAAATTCACGCTAGTTTTCCAATAACACAAGTACCATCTTTTAAAAGCCAATTTTGATCAGGTCGATTTTACTTTTCAGAGAATTAGAAAAAAATGGAAAATAGATGGTTATTAATTTCAAACATTAAAATTGGCATAACTATTTGAATTTCAATTTGCCATTGCCTAGATTCAAATAGAATGTACTATTTTTCCGGGCGAAGCACTGATTCCATTCCAACATCATACATAGCTCTCATCATTTCTACTATTGCTTTGTCTGTATTGTGTTCTCCACCTACATTATATAATGGTTTGGGGTCATATTCTAAATCAAGCATAACGGTTTTGGTATACTTCTCGCCCATAATTTCATTTACCAAAGCAAGACTCATATCCATACCAGCCGTTACTCCTGCACTTGTCCAATACTTACCACTCATTACATAGCGGCTATCTTTTATTTTAGCCCCAAATTGTTCAGCCAAAATTTTTTTTCCATACCAATGAGTAGTTGCTTCCTTAGCTTTTAATAAACCAGTAGCACCTAAAATCCATGCACCGGTACAAACACTTGTTGTATAGGTGGTTGTACTATCAATACTTTTTATCCAATTAAGTAGTTGTATATCTTTTGTTGCACTATAGGTCTCTCTTAGTCCGCCAGGAATGACCACTATGTCTAAGTTTTTTACTTCTGAGATGGACGTATCACAAAAGGTTTTAACACCATTCATATTAGCAATAAATCCTTTTGTTCTTCCAACAAAGAAAACTTTTACGCCCATCATTTCACTCAAAACTTGAAAAGGACCCATTGCATCTAAAGTAGTATAACCATCATACAGCAATATGCCAACCGTTTTAATATTAACTTTTGGCTTTGGAAACAATTCAGTCATTAACTGGTCATGTGTTTTATTGCTATTTATAACTTGTTTACTTTGGTTTTTACAAGAAACTGACAACCCAACCACAAAAAGTCCAAGAACTAATATTTTAAAACTTATTTTTTGATTTGTTTTTGAATCAACGGCAATAATGCCATATCATACATTTCTTTCATCATATCTACTACAATTTTTTCAGAATTTGCAGGAGTACCAGCATTATAAGGAGGTTTAGGGTTATACTCTAAGTCAAGCATTACGCTTTCAGTATATTTCTTTCCCATTAGTTCATCAATAATAGCCAATGACATGTCAATGCCCGCAGTCACTCCAGCACTTGTCCAATATTTTCCGTCTCTTACCCAACGTTCTTGCACAAATTTAGCACCATAGCTATTTAACATTTCTTCCGCTCTATACCAATTGGTTGTAGCATTTTTACCTTGTAACAAACCAGTAGCACCCAAGATCCATGCACCTGTGCATACACTTGTGGTATACTTTGTGGTTTGATCAATCTTTTTAATCCAATTAATGGTTGCTGTGTCTTTTGTTTGCATAAAGGTTTCTACAGCTCCCCCTGGAATAACTAAAATGTCAAGGCTTTTTACCTCTGCAAAAGAACTGTCTACTTTTATTTCTAATCCTCTTTGGTTTTTAACCATTCCTTTTTTCTTTGAAATAAAAAAAGTTTTAGTACCTGACAATTCGGCCAATGTATGATAAGGACCCATGGCATCAAGTGTATTGTACCCATCATATACCAAAATGCCAATTGTTTTAATAGGAATTTTGGGCTGAGTCATAATAATAGCCATTATTTCATTATGTCTCTTTTCAATGGAATCCTTATTTACTGTTTGTGAAAAAGAAAAAGCACTATTGAATCCAACGCAGAAAATTAATAACAAGAAAGTATTTGTTTTCATTTTTTTGTATTTAAAAGCCAAAGACAATTAAGTCTTTGGCTTTGTGAATGAATTTAGAATTTAGCACTAAATGTTATACCATAGGTACTAGGAGAAGCCATTAAAACGGTTCTACCAAAACTGGTATCAGAAGTGCCATAAAGCAAGTATTTCTCATTAGTTAGGTTCTGACCCCAGAAGAACAAACCGCAATTTTGATAGGTTAATCCAACTCTGGTGTTAACTAAACTATATGAAGGCTGATTTAGGGTATTTTGAATATCAGCATAGTATTGACCCATATTTCTGATTTCCCCTCTAACAACTGCTTTTAATTTTTTAGAAATTGGCAACTCGTATTGAGCTCCAATATAAATGGTGTGACTAGGTGTATTTGACAAGCTATTTCCACCAACATTTGTCTTGGTTTCTACACCAGTTCCATAGTTAACCCTTGTTAATAAAAAATCTTTGTACTTGGTTTTATTCAAACCAAGATTCGCATCCAATTGTAAACCTTTTACAAGAATAGCAGATATTTCAAATTCAAAGCCCATAGATTCTGCATTACCAACATTTTCTCTTGCATAGGTAAATGGTGCAACTAGATTGTACAATTGCATTTGCTTCCATTTAATTAAAAATGCAGATACACTAATATTAACTTTATTGTCTAAAAGACTGGTTTTAAATCCTGCTTCAAAATTATCTGAATACTCAGGATCAAATGTTTGTTTAACTCCGGAGCTAGCTGCAAATCTTTGTGCATTAATACCCCCTGCCCTAAATCCTCTATTATAGGAAATATATAAATTAGCATTGGAATTAATTGCATAACTCAATGCTAGTTTAGGCGAAACAGCAGAATAACTACCCTTAGCAGTTGTATCAGGAATAAAGTTTGTTACCACACCATTTACTAGTGCTGCATCACCAAATCCGTTGAAAGTTGATTGCTTGCTCTCAGAGTCATAACGCAATCCTACAGTTGCTTTAAGCTTGTCATCAATTTGATAACTAATTTCTCCAAAACCAGCTAAACCATAGTTTTCACTCCTGTTTCTATAGATAATGTAAGAACCATTGGGTAACCCATAAAAAGCGGATTCTGCATTGGATAATTCATAAACCAAATTGGTTGTTGGCTCAAATCCTTTTTGTGAAAAACCATAAATTCCAGCAGTATATTGAAGTTTATTATTGCTATTTGAGTTAATACGTAACTCCTGACTGTATACTTCCTGTGGTGGCAATAATTCTCCTACTTTTTTATCATAGTACGTGTGATAAAATCCAGGAAAATCTACGTCTTTATATCCTAAGCGAATATTTTGATACGCTGAAATAGAAGTGACTGTAAAATTATTTCCAAAATATTTTGCTGTCAATGAATTGGTTATAATATTTCTTTTGTGTTCTCCAATTCTTCTTAAATACAATTTATCTGGATTTGCAAAAGCAATTGCATCAGATGGTTGTGAAATCATAAATCCAGTGCTTTTGCTCCAATCACTTTGTCCTTTAATGTTTAGGGTAAAGGATAAACGATTAGATGGCAACCATTTCAAAAATACATTACCATATAGATTTTTTTCACCCCCAACAGTTTTTCCATTTACAGTTCCATCGGTAGCACCTGTTCCAGTTGTGTCATTTTTAAAATATCCCTCTTTTGTTTGGAATAAACCAGAAAATCCAAAAAACAATTTGTCTTTTATAATTGGGGTTTTAAATCCAGCAGCATACCGTTGTAATTGTTGATTTCCAATACCGGCTTCTACATATCCAGTAGTTTTATTGGTAGGTTTCTTTGTAATGATATTAACAACCCCTCCCATTGCATTTCTTCCAAATAATGTTCCTTGAGGTCCTCTTAAAACTTCAATGCGTTCAATATCAGTAAATGCATAACCATTGGCTAATATATCTAAGTTGTTTACATCATCAATATATGTTGAAACTGCTGGATTTTCACTGAAAGCTTGAATTCCGCGAATTGATTGTAATTGCTGACTAGCAACACCAAGTTCCTGATAGGAATAGTTAGGCACCAGCGCTGTTAAATCTTTTAAACCCCATGTTCTTGTATCTTCAATCTTTTTAGCCGAAAGAGACGTAATTGAAGTTGCTACTTTTAAAATATCTTCTTCTCGCTTATTGGCAGTTACTACCACTTCACCCAATTGCTGATTTTGTTCAGTCAAAACTATGGTAAGATCTGTGGTGGCATTTATAGCAATTTTTGCTTGAACTATTTTGGCAGCAAATCCAATAAAATTGATGCTTAGCTGATAAGTTCCAGGCGCCACATTTTGAAAACTAAATTCTCCTTCTTTATTTGAAATGGTGGTCTTATTTGTATTTAATATATTGATAGTTGCCGCTTCAATGGCATTTCCATTTGCCGACCTTATTTTTCCTTTAATTGATTGTGCTTGCACATTGATACATAAAAATGTAGCAAACATTACATATAGTAATTGTTTCATGATTGATTACTTGAAAGTTGTGGGTTCAAAAACATAAAATGAAAGGAATAGCTACAAAGAACCAATTCCTGCATTTTACAATAGCAGACAATACAGCCAGCATCTAAAAAAGATGCTGATTAAATCGTCTATATTTTCATTAAAAAAAGTGCCTAAATAAATTACTAGGCTTGTGGTGGATGAAAAATGTCTAAACTACGGTCAGTTGCTTTGCCGTTAATGTAAGGCAACAAAATTTTTACTTGAGCAGCTAGTAATGAATAAGTAGGTGCAGTAGCATAAAAAGATTTAGTAGAAAGAATTAAAACGGATTTGTTTTCTGATTTTCTTTCGGGATTCTCTTGGTCTTTTTTTTCTTCTTGCTGTAGCTTTTTCATCATTTGGCACTTTCCATTACAATGCAACTTAGGCCTAGCTTTATTTTCACAATTCTTTGCGTATTTGATTGTGTTTGTAAAATAATCAGCAAAAACAAGGGTACTATTGAATGTTTGAGCAAAGAAAGCTATCAAAAAAATTCCTGCAATTAATTGGCGATATGTGAGTTCCTTTTTCAAGATTTTGGCAAAACTATACTCAAATGATTATAAAATAAAAAGAATTTGAAAAAGGAAAGTCATTTTAAGCATTGATTATCTTTAAACAAAGCTATACCATGAAGAAAATCTTGCTCTTAGTTACAATAGTGATTGCTCAAAGTTCCTTTGCGCCAAAACCAATCACATGGATTGCCATTGGCGATAGCATTACTTATTTGAATGATCATCAGAATGAAACGGGCAATAGGGTTACAAAGGGCTATATGACCAGGGTACAAGAAAAAATGCCCCAGCTTCAATTCACCAATAAAGGATACAATGGATGGACTGCCATTCGCATTGCCACCGAAATAGAAAAACTGGGTTTGCAAAAAGCAGATTTGTATTCCGTGTTTCTAGGAACCAATGACTGG
>CAIZMD010000008.1 GCA_903933995.1 uncultured Bacteroidota bacterium | reverse complement strand
GGAAAGCAAACGTAATTTGACCAGTGCAATCTCTTCCATTAAAACAAACGATTTACAGGCTA
This sequence comes from uncultured Bacteroidota bacterium, assembly GCA_903933995.1. Lineage (GTDB taxonomy): Bacteria > Bacteroidota > Bacteroidia > Chitinophagales > Chitinophagaceae > Sediminibacterium. Next base: position 3,199 of record CAIZMD010000008.1, on the reverse strand, counting down.
TTCCTGCAACCTCCCTGAGTAACCTTCTAGGCGGTCGTGCGCCTGGTGTTTCTGTAACAACTGTTGGCGGAAGACCCGGTACTACTTCTTCCATCCGTATACGTGGTGCGAGTATAGGGCCATTTGCTGGAACCACCGAACCATTGTATGTTATTGATAATATTATCTCTACCAAAGAATTGTTCGATTTGCTAGATGTAAACGAAGTAGAAGAAATCTCTTTCCTCAAAGATGCCGCAGCAACGGCCGTGTTCGGCTCAAGAGGTTCTAACGGTGTTGTTTTGACAAAAACCAAAACGGGAGTCAAAGGTAAACCTACATTTCAATTTACTGGTACCTTTGGAACATCTTCAGAAGTGAGACAGCCAATTTATACTTCGGCATATGAACATGCTTTGCTTATCAACCAGGCAATTAAGGCAGGATTGGATCCGCTGATCCCAAATTCTGGACAAGGGGTAATCCCGATTCCTGATATTGAGTTGCAATACCTTCGTGCTAATCCGCAACCAAACTTTCAGGATGCGGTTAGCATATCACCTCAATTTAAACGTTATTCACTGAGCACATCTGGCGCCTCGGATATTGTAGATTATTTTATTAGTGGTAATTATGCAGATGAAGGTGGTACCATGCCCAACCTAAATTATAAGAAATACGGTCTAAGGGCAAATGTCGGTGTGAAGCTCACTGAGAACCTGAAATTGACTATGAACGCCAATGTTGGGAATGATAAGGACTACCAGTATTTCTGGCCTTATGACCCTGAAAGTATTTCGGATTCATATCGCCAAATGGGGCGCAGGGGACACTGGGTTCCTTCATTTATTAACGGAATGCCCGTTGCCAATTTTAACGCATTTAGTCCTGCTGACTTTGCATTGAACAATGGAAATGGTAACAGAACCCGTACCACCAATTTAACCAATTCCACACTCTCTCTCGATTATAAAGTTCCTTTTATAAAAGGATTAAGTGCAGGGATTACCTATAACAATAGGGTACTGGTCAATAATAACACCACATGGCAAAAGCCTAATGTGGCTTATGTTTTTGAAGCAGACCCCAACAATCGATTTAACCTAACCGATAAAATTGTAGGTACCAGAACACGGGTTGAAGGATCAAATGGTAATTCACTTACCAAATCAACCCAGACAGATAACTCGTATCAATTAAATGCGCGCCTTAACTATGATAAAACCTTCAAAGAGCATTCGATAAAAGCAATGTTTATTTATGAGCAGGCTGAAGCAAACAGGGATTTTTTTACTGGGACAAGAAGAAATCTTCTTTCTCCAGATGTCCAACAATTATTTGCCACCTCACCAAGGATAGAAGATAGAGATTATACTGGTCAGGGATTTGAGGTTGGTAGATTGTCTTATATCAGTTCTGTATCCTACAATTATAGTGAGCGCTATTTCCTTAGTGCTTCTGTTAGGCAAGATGCATCTGTGGCCTTTATTCCTGGCAAACGTTATGGCACATTTCCTTCCATATCCGCGGGCTGGATTGTCACCGAAGAGAATTTTTTTAAAGATCAGCGTATTTTTGATTTCTTGAAACTAAGAGGTTCTTATGGAAAAACAGGTATTGATAATATTACCGGTGGTAATGAATATCCTGCTTATTCTTATCTCACGGGCTATTCTGTTCAAGCACCTGCCAATTCTTATGTTTTTGGCGATGCAAATGCAAGTGCTACTGTAATCAACGTTGGCGGTTTTCCTTCTGTAGATGCTACATGGGATAAAACAAATACCTATAATTTTGGTGCAGATTTCGGGTTTCTTAAAAATAAACTGACGGCTTCTTTTGAAGTATTTAAAAACCACAGATATGATTTGTTTGCACAAAGGATATCAATTGTTCCCGTAGAGCTAGGTGCAGCACCCCCTCGGGTAAATTATGGGATTATTGATGTAAAAGGATTTGAATTCTCTATGAACTATAAAGGCAATGGAAGGAAGTTTACTTATTCTGCAGGCTTTAATATAGGTGTGGCCCAGGATGAGATTATACAATATGATGAAAATCCTTTAAGAGCATTTAACAAGCTTACCGGGTATAATTCAGACAGGATACAGGGATACATTGCAGATGACATTATAAGAACCCAAAGCCAGTTGGATGCGCTAATCGCAAAAGGGTATAAATTTAATAATAACCAACCTTATTTAGGTATGGTTTTGTTAAGAGATATACGAGGAAACGCTACTATAGATCCCAACGGCAATACACCGGATGGGGTTGTTAACTCAGATGATATCACATGGATTGGAACACACAGTTCGTCCCCAATTAATTATGGGCTGTCATTTAGCTTTAATTATAATGGCTTCAGTTTGCAGGCATTTGTACAGGGTCTGGAAGGCTTTCAGAAGATGATTCCAGCTACAGGAAAATTTTATTTTGATGCCGTGGGAGAAGGTGGATGGGCTACCTGGAACGATGCATTCGAACCCGATGCTAATCCAAATGGTAAAATGCCAAGATTTGTTTCAAGCGGCGCCAATGGCGACCCAACCGGACAGAATTCAACCTTTTGGTTAAAAAATGCGGGATTTGCAAGGATGAAAAACCTGAATCTAGCCTATCAAATACCACAAGCACTGACCAAGAAAGCTGGTATCAAAGGAGCTTCTATTTTCTATAACGGTAGTAATCTTTTCTTTATTTACAGCCATATTAAGGAATTTGATCCGGAGCTACAGGGTGAAGGGCTTCCTATTAATCGTACACACAGTGTTGGTATTCAATTGTCATTCTAAAAAGAAAAAAATGAAAAAAGCAACTTTAATAAAATATCTGTTCCTTGCTTTGGTAACGCTATCTGCTGTACAATGTACCAAGGTGTTGGACAAAACGAATTTATCAAATATAACAAGTGATAAGGTGTTGAACGATCCATTACTTACAACTGCCAATCTCAATCGTCTTTACAGGATTATTACTCCTAACTGGCCAGTAGGTGCGTCAGGAAATTCAGATGAAGGCGCTGGAAGAAATGCGCTGATGTATGGTCAGCTCACAGATTTTTCACAAGGATCATACGCAGGTGCCTATACGAATATACGTGAGGTAAACGTGTTTTTGGAGGGGATAAAAGCAGGAACAATCAGTAAGGCAATAGCCGACCCATTAATTGGACAGGAGATCGGAAGAGCACACGTCAGAACTCCAGTCACTCTCGCGC
>CAIZMD010000007.1 GCA_903933995.1 uncultured Bacteroidota bacterium | reverse complement strand
GACCGAGATTTGGCTAAAGGGCGACCATTATAAATGGAGAGCACAAAGAACCTTAGGCGTAAACGAAGCGTTTATTACAGGGTCAGCTTCTGATGAATTGAAGTTTCATCATTGGGCAAAAATTGTTCCTCAAACGGTGCGCAATCCACTTTTCCATTGGACCCATATGGAATTAAAGAATGTTTTTGGTGTCAAGGAATACTTGAATGAATCCTCTGGGCCAAAAATTTATCAACACTGCAACGAATTATTGCAAACACCAGCATTTACCACTAGATCCTTGTTGAAAAGCTTTAAAGTAGAATATGTAGGCACAACTGATGAACCATGGGATAAATTGGCTTATCACAAACAATTGGCTGATGAGCATTTTTCCATAAAAGTTGCTCCATCATTTAGGCCAGATAAGATTTTGTTTATTGAAAAAAAAACTGATTTTTTTCACTATTTGGGTTTATTAGAAAATGCTTCTGGCATTACTATAAAAGATATTCCAACCTTATTGGATGCTTTGCAAAATAGGGTGGATTATTTTCATGAGCATGGTTGCAGGGTTTCTGATCATGGATTTGAACAAATGCCCGGCCATTTTCAGCTTTCACTAACTATGGAAATGGAGTTTGAAGGGTTTCTAAAACAGAGGTCTATTCCCTATTCCGCTCCGGAACATTTTATGGGATTTGTTTTGATGGAACTATGTAAAATGTATCATCAAAAAGGTTGGGTACAACAATTTCACCTTGGACCCATTAGGGACAATAATAGTAGGCTCAATAAAATACTTGGTGCTAATAGTGGCTTTGATTCAATTGGAGATTTTCCTCAGGCAGCTAATTTGTCAAGATTTCTAGATAGCCTTGACAAAAGCAATCAGCTTTGTAAATCCATCTTATACAATATTAATCCTTCCGACAATGAAGTTTTTGCAACCATGTTAGGAAATTTTAATGATGGTTCTGAAAAAGGGAAAATTCAATTTGGGTCTGGTTGGTGGTTTTTGGATCAGAAAGATGGAATGGAAAAACAAATGAATGCCCTATCAAATATGGGTTTGATTAGTACATTCATAGGTATGATTACAGATAGTAGAAGTTTTCTATCCTTTCCTAGACATGAATATTTCAGAAGAACCTTGTGTAATCTTTTTGGTGAGGAGATGGATAAAGGATTACTTCCTAATGATGAACAATGGATGGGAGAGATCTTAAAAAATATCTGTTATTTTAATGCAAAAGAATATTTTAACTTGTAATGCATTTTCCAATTAACAATTTCATTTAAACATCAATAACCATGTCTAATTCAAGGAGAAGTTTTTTAAAACAAACAGCTAAAGCTGCTGTAGGTACTTATGTAGGTACCATGGGGCTTAGTGCAAAAAGCTATGCCAATATACTAGGAGCCAATGACCGTGTTAGAGTAGGAGTGGTTGGCTTTTCAGACAGACATAGGAGTTCTCATATACCCCCCTTTATGAAGTTTTACAAAGAAATGAATTTTGATATTGTTGGGGTTTCTGATATCTGGAAAAAACGAAGAGAGGATGGTGCAGCTTATTTAAAAGACAAAATGGGGCATGATGTAGTGGGGTATAGGAACAATGAAGAAATGTATGCTAGTAAGTCTGTTGACGCAGTATTCATTAGCACTGCAGATTTTCAACACGCATTGCATACTATTGAAGCCGTAAAAGCAGGTTGCGATGTGTACTGTGAAAAACCCTTTGCAGAAACCATGGAAGACAATCGCGCAGCATTAAAGGCGGTTAAAGCATCTAAAAGTATTGTGCAAATTGGATCCCAGCGAAGAAGTGGACCTAATTATACTGCTGCTGCTGATTATATTCAGTCAGGCAAGTTTGGTCCTATTACCATGGTAGAATTAACCTGGAATGTGAATCAGCCTGGTAGGTGGAGAAGACCAGATCTGGTAGCTCAGTGTAAAGAGTCTGATTTGGATTGGAAAAGGTATTTAATGAACAGACCTTATGAAAATTTTGACCCAAGAAAGTATTTGGAATATAGATTGTTCTGGCCATATTCTTCTGGATTGCCAGGACAATGGATGAGTCATCAAATTGATACGGTAAATTGGTTCAGTGGACTAGCACATCCAAGATCTGTTGTAGCTAATGGAGGCATTTATCAATGGAAAGATGGTAGGAAAAACTGGGATACCATTACCGCTGTATTTGACTATGGTCCTGTAAATGACCCTGCTACAGGTTTCCAAGTTGTATTTATGTCTAGAATGCATAATGGAGATGAAAATCCAAGTGAATTGTATTATTCCAATGGGGGAGAGTTGAATTTGATTACCAATAAGGTTTCTCCTAAGGGGGGATTAAAAGCAGGAATGGCGGCTGCCATGAAAATGCAGCCCAATCTTTTGCCAGATTTGAGTTTGTCAGAAATGATTAAAGTGGAAGCTGGTGCTAATACAGGAGGAGATGTTTTAACAACAGCTCACATTAAAAATTGGATGGAATGTATTAGAAGTAGAAAACAACCCAATGCACCAGTGGAAGCCGGTTATAATCATAGTGTTGCTACCATTATGGCAAATGCTGCTTGTAGAACAGGAGAGAAAGTAACTTTTGATGAAAAAACACAAGAAGTTTTGGCCAATGGTAAGCCGTTCAAATATTAAATCATTGTAAGTTTAATTTGGGGAGGGGAATTCCAATGGGTTTCCCCTCCTTTTAATTATTGGATATGGGTGAGCAAAATAGAGCAAGGATAGCGGTATTATTGGGCAATTTTTTCTTTGGAACCAGTGTGATTGCAGTAAAGCAGATAAGTCCTGTTTTGGTACCTGCCATTGCATTAACAGCTATTCGTGTTGGACTTGTGTGTATACTGTTTTGGTTCATGTACTTAATGAAACCCGTAAAAACAGGGTTTGGAAAAAATGACTATTGGCGATTATTGATTTGTGGGATAGCAGGTATTACCCTCAATCAAACTTTTTCAATTAAAGGAATGTCACTAACTAGTCCCATTCATGCTTCTCTTTTGGTTTTAACCACTCCTATAACTATCAGTTTATTAGCGGCTTGGTTCTTAAAAGAAAAATGGAATGTATACAAAGTGGTGGGTCTTTGTTTGGGTATTTCCGGTGGAGCTGTTTTGATATTTTCAAGAGACTTATCGGCCCATTCAAGTGAGGAGCAAAGTTTGGGCGACCTCTTTATTATTCTAGGAGCGGTAAGTTATTCAAGCTATATTATATTAGTTAAACCACTGATGGCTAAGTTTTCGGCAGTACATATTTTGCAGTGGGTTTTTCTATTTGGTGCATTTATTAGTGTGCCCCTGGGTTGGAACGCTGTATCAAGTATTCAATGGCATTTATTTAGTATTACAAATTGGTTTTGTTTGTCTTATGTTGTCATTGGGGCTACATTTTTTGCCTATCAATTGATGAATTTTGGGATCAAGAAACTAGGAGCTAGCGTAACAGGCTCATTTATCTATACACAACCTTTTTTTGCTACCATAGCCTCGGTGCTAATTTTTGAAGAACAAATCAATTTTCCAAAAATAGTGGCTGCAATAATGATTATTGCAGGAGTATTCCTAACCAATTTCAAGAAAAGCAACTGACGAATGATTGATAATTAATGACGATAAAGTATCATTCATTGAGTAACAGATAGTCCAATTTCACCATTCATTTAAAATGTGAATGGGTGTTTTCAATTGGAAAAATAAATTTAGAAATCTTACAAAAAAATGCCTATAATTTAAGGTGGGCAACAGTTCCAGATGGAGTGATTCCATTAACTGCCGCTGATCCTGATTATCCTTGTGCGCCAGAAATTGCAGAAGCAATAATAAAATATTCTAAGGATAGGTATTTTTCCTATGGTCCTGCAGAGGGTCATGGTTTTTTCAAAGAAAGTATGGCTCGTTTTTTTTATGAAAAAAGACAAGTTCCTGCTACTGCTGCTATGGTGCTTCCAGTTGACTCCGCAGCATTTGGGATTGATATAGTTTGCAGAGCATTTTTAGAAAAAGGGGATGAAGCTATTGTATTTGATCCGGTAGATTTTCTTTTTAGATATGCAATTGAAAAAAATGGAGCAACTGCCATTGCTTGCCCCATCAATATTGACCCAACAATTTGTTTTGATGTTAATGTCTTTAATACTTTAGTTACTCCAAAAACTAAAATGATTTGCTTATGTAATCCACTAAATCCCATTGGGAAAGTATTTACTAAGTCAGAATTAGAAGCTATTGGTGAATTTGCAGTTGAACACAATTTAATGATTCTCTCTGATGAAATTTGGAGCGATATAACTTTTAAGCCCTTTGATTTTGTTAGTATTGCTTCTTTAGACTTGAAAATCAGAGAAAGAACAATTATTGTTACTGGCTTTAGCAAATCACATGGCCTAGCAGGATTAAGAATAGGAGTAGTAGCAGCATTTGATTCCAAACAATATCAACGCATTTTTGATGCTAGTTTTCATGATTCAACTATTCACGGAAGCAATGTGCTTTCTCAAGTAGCCGCAACAGCAGCGTTGAATCAATCCGAATATTGGCTAGCCGCTTTTTTGGAACATTTGCATTCAGTAAGATTTCTTACAGTAAATGGTTTAAATGCTATCAAAGGGTTTTCTTGCCACTCACCCCAAGGCTGTTATTTGGCATTTGTAAACATACACGAAACTGGATTGGATAGCGCCACTTTACACAAGCAGCTATATGAAGTTGGCAATGTGGCTGTGGTACCAGGGTTAACCAAATGGTTTGGAAAAGGTGCAGAAGGATATATCAGAATTAGTTTTGCTACATCCCATGAAATAATGGCGGAGGCCTTAGAGAGAATTAATAACACTGTTAATTTATTACTATGAAAGTAGTAATTATTGGTGGAGGTATCGCTGGCATGTCATTAGCCATTTTGCTTCATAAAAATGGATTTCAAGTAGTTGTTAATGAACGTGAAAATGAAATGCCCTTATTGGGGAATGCTTTTTTAATGCATTCCGACGGTGTATCTATTTTGAAATTGCTAAATAAAGATGATGCCCCATTAGAGTTGCCTGGTAAATTAATTGATACATTTTTGCTGAAATCTCCTGATGAGGTTGAATTAAAATATCAAAAATTAGAGCCTTGGCAATGCATCAGAAGAAGTGAATTAATTAAATTTCTCTATCAACAATTGCCAGAAGCTTTAATCATAAAGGGTAGGGTATTTTCACACTTTTTATACGAATCAGGAAAGGCTGTTGCTGTTGTTTTTAACAATGGGGAGAAAGAATATGGAGATATTTTTATTGGTGCAGACGGCGCCATGTCTCAGGTTAGACAAGCTTTATTTGGTAAAACCAGATTTAGTCCGGTTGAAGTAAAAGAGATAATAGGCGTAACAAAAATGCCTACTGGATTTATTAGTAAGAATGGTGTGTTTGTTAAATACAAAGAAATTTCAAAAGGATTGTCATTTGGTTATATTCCAACTTCTGACGAGGAATTAGTTTGGTTCATGCAATTTGATGTTAAATTGTTGGAAGAAGAAATGGAAAAATCTGCTTCATTGTCACTGATTTGCCAGCAACTTTTAGCTCATTTCCCTGATGATGTTCAATTAATACTGAATCATACTGATTACTCAAATAGCTATATCTGGAACACCACAGATTTTGATTTGTTAGATTCATTTCATTCAAAAAATATTGTTTTAATAGGAGATGCGGCTCATTTAGCAGTTCCTTTTACTAGTGCAGGTACTACGAACGCTTTAATAGATGCAAATGTTTTGTCAGAGATACTTAATAAGACATCTAATTATGAAGAAGCCTTTCAGGCATTTTACCAACAAAGAGCCAAAGCAGTTGAAGAACATACTATATTAGGCAGGCAAATTAAAAAGAACTTTTTGGCTTCTGAAGCAGAATCTCTAGATGATATTCAAGTTCCATTAATAACCCATAAAGCATCAAATAATAAGTTGGCACCCAAATTTAAAAAAGTGCATTTGTTGTATTTTACTGATCCGGTATGTTCAACATGTTGGTTGATCCAGCCCCAACTTAGAAAACTAAAATTGGAGTATGGGGATTATCTTGAAATTGAATATTGTATGGGAGGCTTATTGCCATCTTGGGATAATTACAAAAGAGGTTCAATTTCAAAACCAGAAGATGCAGCCGCTTATTGGATTAAGGCAGCAGAAATAAGCGATATGCCCATCAACCATGGTATCTGGTTAGAACATCCCTTAACATCCTCATATCCACCTTCAATAGCTTTTAAAGCTGCTCAATTGCAGGATACAGACAAAGCCATTATATTCCTAAGAAGGATAAATGAAATGCTATTTGTAGACAACCAAAATATTGTTGACCTTAAATTATTGTACAATGCAGCTTATGAAGCTGGATTGGATGCTTCTAGGTTTTTACGTGATATGAGTGGACGTGCCCCCGAATTGTTCCAAGCTGATTTATCTTTGGCAGAAGAACTGTCTATTTCAGTTTTGCCAACTTTTATATTTACTGATAAGTTCAACAATTCATCCGTACTAAAAGGGTTTCAAGAATATGAAACTTTTGAAAATATGGTATTGAATTTTATTCCAAATGCTACTAAAAAAGTCATTTCTAAGGACTATCACGGTTTGTTTAATTTGTATCCAACCTTAACTACCAAAGAGTTTTCATTTTTAAGCGATTTAGGAATGGCTCAATCTGAAAACCTCCTTAAAGAGCTTGAATTAAGTGGGATTATTAAAAAAAGCAATAGTCATTTGATTGGTAATATCTGGAAGATGAAAAGCAGTCTTCCTATGGAAAATTGAATTTGACTATTTGATGCTTTTTGAATTAAATTGGACTAAAGATTTACCATGTCTCGTCTAATATGCATTTTCTTATTTTTTTTAAGTAACCACACCTGCTTTTCTCAATTAAGCATAGCAAAAATCTTTAATCACCATATGGTGCTCCAACGAAACCAAGAGATTCCAGTATGGGGATCTGGTCCCGTTGGTAAAACAGTAACTGTTCGTTTAAACCAATCTATTCAGAAAACCATTGTTGATGTTAAGGGACAATGGAAACTAGTATTCCCTTCAATGGAAGCAGGAGGTCCTTATCAAATGATGGTCTCAACTGATCAACAACAACTAGACTTTTCAGATATCATGGTGGGCGAGGTTTGGCTATGTTCTGGTCAATCAAATATGGATTGGACATTAAAAGATGCATTTAAATACAGGGAGGAAAGAGCTTTGGAGACAATTCCCAATGTTCGGCAGTTTTATGTACCTAGAGAAGTATCCTTGAAACCTGATTCGGACCTTTCGGGAGGTCAATGGGAACAAGCCCACCCGGATAAGCTTGGTGATTTTACTGCAGTGGGGTATTTTTTTGCCAAAGCACTATGGCAAAAATTACACGTAACTATTGGTTTGGTCAATGCCAGTTGGGGCGGTTCACAGATAGAAGGATGGATTAGTCAGGATGCCATGATGGGGTCTAATCAATTAAGTAATTATGCCAAAAGATATCCCAGTAATTGGGAAATGGCTGATACCATGTTGTTGGAGCAATTAAAAAAATCTTTGTCTCAAAAAACTGGTAAAATACCCAGTACTGCATTAGCTGATATATTAACAACAGATAGTACCCAATTTCAAAGTTGGTTAAAATACGCTCCACCAAGTCAATGGGATTGGCAAGGTATTTGGGCATTTAGAGGAGCTGGTTTTATGCAAAGAGTGATTGATGTAAATGCCGTGGAACAAAGCAAGGCTTCCACACTTTCACTAGGTGAAAATGATGGCGCTTTTGAATTGTATTTAAACGGGAAATTATTAAAAAAAGGGGAGGGCAGGGCCGATAGGTTGATTCCTATTCCAGCTGGAACATGGAAGGCTGGTAAGAATATCCTGCTCTTGCATCAAGCGGTTCAAAAAGATCCTGTTTGGTTTGGGAATGGCTTTTACGGAGAGGGTTCAAAACTGTATTTGAAATTTGATGCTGAACCAATTACACTTGCTGGAGAAGGATGGAGAATGATGCCAGATTTTAATCTACCATGGCATTATGTGCACTCACAAAATAATGCAGGTTCCGTTATTTATAATGGAATGATTCATCCCCTGATTCCATTTGCCATCAAAGGAGTTTTATGGTATCAAGGAGAATCAAATGCAGGAAGGGCTTTTCAATACAGATCCAGTTTTCCTTTATTAATTAGCTCATGGAGAAAGCAATGGAAAAATGAGTTTCCTTTTTATTTTGTTCAATTATCCAGTTTTGGAAAATTTCCCAATAGTAATCAGGGTAGTGAATGGGCAGAGTTAAGAGAAGCTCAATTAATGACCTTACAATTGCCCAATACAGGTATGGCGGTTACAACGGATATTGGAAACCCAGAAAATATACATCCAAAGAATAAAGCTGAAGTTGGAACCAGATTAGCAGCCATTGCACTTGCAAAAAATTATGGAATAGAGATGCCCTATTCTGGACCAGTTTTTGAAAAAATGCTAATAAAAGCTAACAAAGCCACCCTAAGTTTTCAATATGTATATGGAGGCTTAGTTGCAAAAGACACTTATGGATATTTAAAAGGTTTTGAAATTGCAGGGGAGGATAAACAATTTCATTTTGCACAAGCTACTATTGAAGGGGATCAAGTAATTGTTTGGAGCAATGCGGTTAAAAAACCTATTGCTGTAAGATACGGTTGGACCGATGCTCCCATTGATGCTAATTTGTTCAATAAAGCTGGATTTCCTGCAACACCATTTAGAACCGATCAATGGAAGGGAGTCACAGACAATAAGATTTTTGAGTAAGTTATTGTTAAATTAAAGCTTTTAGGCAACAAGTGACTCTAGGTTTAGTATCTTGAAATGGAGTATGTAAACAATTGATTATCGAAATTTATAAACTAATGGAAAGAAGAGACTTTTTGGGAACCCTTTCGGCACCTGTTTTAGCAGCTTGTGCAGTTTGTATGGGTGCATGTAGCAAATCAGGGGATTCCATTACAGCAGCCCCAACTGGAGTAAATTTTACTATTGATTTGAATACAAGCTTAACATTTGCAGGTAGCTGGTTAGCGCAATCTGGGGTTGTTGTTGCCCGATTGGCTTCAGGTAATACCGCCGGTTCATTTACCGCCGTACAACAAGCTTGTACCCATGAAGGTGTTGCCATCAATTATGATGCACTAGGAACAAGGTTTGTCTGCAATGCGCATGGTTCGGTGTTTAATACATCGGGTGCAGTAACGGCTGGGCCTGCCCCAAGAGCCTTAAAACAATATAGTGTTTCTGTAACCGGAACCACTTTGACAGTTACAGGATAATTGCTATTTTGAGGAATGAAATCTGCAATTTTTTTGGCCATCGCGGCCAGCTTTAATGGCATTATGGATACGCTATGGACCCATTATGACCGCAGCGTATTCAAGGCCATGGATCCTAAATGGTGGAATCCCAACTTGTCTTGGATATACCAGAAAAACTTTCTTGGAATTGTAAGATTGGACGCTTGGCATTTAGCCAAATATGGTATGTTGTTTGGTATTTGCTTGGCCATCATTACCTACAAACCAATCGTGAAAAAATATAGGATACTTGATTTTCTAATCTTTGCCTGTATTTGGAGCATTTTTTTTGAACTTTTCTACTCTTATCTTTTATTGGCCTAACCTGTAAATCTTGCAAGTTTCCTTTTTAATGCTATCATGATTCCAGATTTGGAATGATGGAATTTAGCGTCATGGCCTTTATTGATTATTATACAGTTTTGGGACTAGATAAAACGGCAACAGAAGCGGAGGTGAAAAAAGCCTATCGTAAGCTTGCAAGAAAACTCCACCCCGATCTTAATCCAACAGATAAGAATGCCCAAGCCAAATTTCAATCAATTAATGAAGCCAATGAAGTTTTAAGCGATCCTGTAAAAAGGAAAAAATATGATCGTTTTGGGAAAGACTGGGAACATGGGGAAGCATTTGAACAACAACGCAAAGAACAAGCATCACGCTCCAATAGTCATGAGTTTAGTAACGATGGTTCATCAGACTTCTCCAGTTTTTTTGAATCCATGTTTGGGTCTAATGAAAGAAGGGGGAATATGCCCCGTGGAGGTCAAGACCTTCATGCTACCATGCAGTTGAATTTGAAAGACATTATGGAGTCTAGAAAGGAAACCATTACTATCAACGATAAAAAAATAAGGGTAACCATTCCTGCCGGCATTGCCAATGACCAGGTTTTGAAATTAAAGGGTCATGGTGTAAAAGGTATGAATGGAGGTCCTGATGGGGATTTGATTATCAGCTTTGAAGTAAAAGCTGAGCCCGGATTTGTGAGAAAGGGGAATGATGTTTACTGTGAGCAAACCATTGGATTGTATAAAGCTGTGCTAGGGGGAGAAGTCACTATTGATACCCTTAGTGGGAAAGTAAAAATGAAAGTTAGGGCTGGTACCCAAAATGGAGAGCGGATTCGATTAAAAGGAAAGGGGATTCCTGTGTATAAGAAAGAAAAAGAGCTAGGTGACCTTTATGTAACATTTCAAGTAACCATTCCCCAAAATCTACCTCCAGAGCAAAGCCAGCTTTTTGAGCAATTAAGCCAAATGAATTAATGCCAGAATATGAAAGGGTTTAAAACCAATATCCAAGAACTAATTGATCATAAAGATTTTCAAACTGTACTATGTTCAGGGTTGAATCTGCAATTAAACCTGATTGTTTTAAAAATTGGTGAATCTTCCACCATGTCTACTGCCCAAGACACAGATTTGGTATATATCACAGAGTCAGGTATAGGAAGGATACAGGTAGGGAGTATTTTATATGAAGTAAGTGCAGGGGATCTGGTCTTGATTCCAGCCGGTTTG
>CAIZMD010000006.1 GCA_903933995.1 uncultured Bacteroidota bacterium | reverse complement strand
TCAAGAAGACTGGTATTTGTTTAGAATTCCTATTAAAAATTATAGCCGCAAAATTGGGGGGATCCCTGATTTTAAATCAATCCGTTTTATGCGGATGTACCTCTCTGATTTTGAAGATTCAGTTGTTTTGCGCTTTGCGCGATTAGATTTGGTGCGTAACCAATGGAGACAGTTTACGTATAATTTAGACACTACAGGATCTTATACACCAGTGAGTACTACCAATGGTACCAAGTTCAATACCCTTGCTGTAAACTTAGAAGAGAATAGTAGTCGTCAACCTGTCAACTATTTGATACCTCCTGGTATTGAGCGCGTACAACAGCTAAGTAATAATGGCGTGAATCTTTTGCAGAATGAACAGAGTATGAGTATGCAAATCAGGGACCTATTTACTGGCGATGCAAGGGCCGTGTTCAAAACACTGAACCTAGACATGCGTCAGTATGGTAAGCTCTCTATGTTTGTGCACGCTGAATCTGTGAATGGACAAAGACCATTAAAAGATGGAGATGCTAATGTGGTAATCAGAATTGGTCAAGACTTTTTGAACAATTACTATGAGATTAAAATTCCGCTGAAAATCACCCCACCAGGCACTTATGCCAAGGGACAGGAAGAGACCATTTGGCCTTCAGCCAATAATTTGGATTTTAGCTTGCGCGATTTAATAGATCTAAAACTCAGAAGAAATGGGGCATCAGCTTCTGTAACTTCTATCTATAGAGAACGGGTAGGTAATAAAACCTATTCCATCATGGGGAATCCCAACTTAGGTGAAGTAAGGGGTATGTTGGTAGGGGTAGAAAACCCTTATAGAATTGATGCGCCACCTTTAAATACAGAAGTTTGGATCAACGAATTACGTTTAAGTGAACTGGATGAAAATGGCGGATGGGCTGCTCTTGGTAGGGTAGACCTAACCCTTGCTGATTTGGGAACTATTTCCGTTTCTGCCAATACACATACACAGGGATTTGGAACCATTGAACAAAGAGTCAATGAACGAGCTAGAGATAATTTATTGCAATTTGACGCGGCTGCAAATATCAACGCTGGAAAACTCTTGCCCAAGAAAGCAAGGTTGAGTATTCCTGTTTATGCCAGTATTAGTAAAACTATTCGCACACCACAATATGATCCATTTGACAAGGATGTAAAGTATTCAGAAAAGCTTAACAATAATCCTGGTAAAAAAGATTCTATTAGGGCTGCTGCGGTGGATGAAACTACTATTAAGACTTTGAACCTAACCAATGTGCGCGTGGCGCCATCTGGCAAAGCAGGCTTGCTCAAGATTAGCAATTTTGACGTGAGTTATTCCTTTACACAAATGGAGCAAACCAGTCCGGTTATTTTAGACAATAAAGTGACCAGACATAGGGGAGGTTTGGGCTATACCTTTATTGGACAGAGTAAGTATATTGAACCCATGAAGGGGTTGATCAAGAGTAGGTCTGCATGGCTCTCATTGATCAGAGATTTTAACTTTAACCTAAACCCATCGCTCTTAAGTTTTAGGGCCGATATCAATAGACAGTTTGGAGAATTTGTTCCAAGGATTGTGAATACTTATGACAGTAAAGTAGACAGGGTAGATACTACTTATGACAAGTATTTTTCTTTTGACCGCTTCTACAATATGCAATGGGATTTAACCAGAAAATTGAACCTGAATTTTACAGCTACCAATAATTCTAGGGTAGACGAGCCCTATGGTAGAATTGATACTAAAGAGAAGAAAGACAGTGTCAGGAGCAATTTCTTTAAAGGTGGTAGGAATACCTTGTACCAACAAAGGGCTTCTTTGAACTATGATATTCCATTGAATAAATTACCCATTACAGATTGGATCACGGCTAGGTATGGCTTTACTACATCTTATAATTGGATTGGTGCTAGCCGAGTGGCATTAACCCTAGGTAATACCATTGAGAATTCACAAGAGAATAGTTTGAATACCCAATTTAATTTTACCAATCTCTACGCTAAGTCTAGGTGGTTGCGTTCTATTGATAATATACCCGCACCCAAACCACCAACTGCTAAAACAGAAAAGAAAAAAGGTAAGAAAGATTTATTGAATGGAACCAATCCCAATAATTCACAAAATGCTTTGGGCTTTGCCATTCCAACCAAGGAAGAAGCATTGGCAGGTTTAACGGGAAAAGCTAGAAAAGACGCATTGCAAAAATGGCGTGGACAGAAAAGAGACGAACGTACTGCAGAGCGCTTAGCCAAAGCCAATCAGCCCATGGAATTGAGTGGTTTCTCCAGAGGCTTGGGCAAGTTTGTGACCATGGTGAAAACCTTGCAGTTGAATTATTCAGCCAATTATAGAAGTCGTGTGCCAGGTTATATGGATAGTACCACTGCTATTGGACAAAACTGGAATAGCATGCAGCCAGGTCTTGATTATGTCTTTGGCCGCCAGCCAGATACCAACTGGTTAAATAAAAAAGCTTCTCAGGGCATGTTGTCAAGAGACAGTAGTTTTAACTTCCTATTCCGTCAGAGCTTTGAACAAAGATTTGGGATTACAGCACAAATTGAACCCTTACGTGAATTAGTGATTGATATTAACCTAGACAAGTCTTTTAGCAAGGAATATTCTGAACTCTTTAAAGATACCCTTGGTGCAGGCAGACCAGAACATTTGAACCCATTAGCTACTGGAGGATTTAGTGTTTCTTATATTGCTTTTAATACTTTGTTTGGAAAAGGTAATCCCAATGAAGTGTCTGAAACCTTTAAAACATTTGAAGCCAATCGTTTGATTATCTCAAGCAGGGTAGCCAATGCCAATCCTTATTGGCAGGCCCTTCCAGCCGGTCAGAAATTTACCGCGGATGGATTTGCCAAAGGTTATGGTAGGTATTCTCAAGACGTGTTAGTGCCAGCATTTATTGCGGCTTATACGGGTAAGGATCCCAATTCAGTATCCTTGATTAAACAGTCTAATTCCAATATCAGTTCTAATCCATTTAGTGGTATTTTGCCCAAGCCCAACTGGCGTATGACTTATACCGGACTAACCAAGATTCCTTCTGTGGCTTCTGTGTTTAGTGCCATCACATTAACTCATGGATACAATGGAACCTTGAGCATGAATAGTTATAACAGTGCCCTGCTCTATCGCGATCCATTCAGACTTGGCGCGCCATCATTTATTGATACGGTAAGTGGTAACTATATTCCTTATTTCTTGGTGCCCAATATTACCATGCAAGAACAGTTTGTACCACTATTTGGTGTAGAAGTTACAACCAATAGTAAGCTGAACTTGAAATTTGAATATCGCAAAAGCCGTACCCTAAGTATGAGCTTGATTGACTATCAGCTAAGTGAAAGCAAGAGTACGGAATGGACTTTTGGAGGCTCATGGCGCAAACGTGGTGTGAACCTTCCCTTTAAATTGCCAGGCATGAAGGGTAAGAAACTCAACAATGACCTGAACTTAAAACTAGACGTATCGCTCCGCGATGTGGCTACCAGTAATAGCCGTCTTGACCAGAGCAATGCTTATGGAACAGGTGGACAAAAAGAAATAGTGATCCAGCCAGCTATTGACTATGTGATCAACAACCGTATTAATATCAAGTTCTTCTTTGACCAGCGCAGGGTGATTCCATATATTTCAACTTCAGCGCCTATTACCAATACCAGAGCAGGTGTGAACGTACGTATATCACTTGCGCAATAAGCATTCAACTTGATTAAGTTTAAATAGAAAGG
>CAIZMD010000005.1 GCA_903933995.1 uncultured Bacteroidota bacterium | reverse complement strand
GTTGTAGACGCCACAGTCTTTGGCCATTTGAAAGATTTTGATGTGAGCAACAACTTAAGCATGAATTTAAAACCGCAATTTAATCCCAACACAAAGAGCTCTGGTTTAATGCTCACTTTCCATCCAAAGAAACCAGAAAAAAAACTCTATGAAGTAAGATAACATTGCAAACACAATTACTATGAATATAGCATTGATTGGCTATGGCAAAATGGGTAAAGCCATTGAACAAATTGCCCTTTCAAAAGGACACCAAATTGTTCTAAAAATAGACATTGATAATGCGGCAGATTTTAATGCCAGCAATTTGGCCAAGGCCGATGTGGCTATTGAGTTCACTGGCCCTCATAGTGCATTTAACAATGTGATGAAGTGCCTAGAACTGGGTATTCCCGTGGTATGTGGATCTACAGGTTGGTTAGACAAATGGGAAACGGTAAAAACCAGTTGTGATCAACATAGTGGTGCGTTGGTGTATGCCAGTAATTATAGTATTGGGGTGAACCTATTTTTTGAATTGAATAAATATCTGGCTTCCTTAATGGAATCTCATAGTGAATACAATGTGTTAATGGAAGAGATTCATCATACAGAAAAAAAAGATGCTCCCAGTGGAACAGCAATTACTTTGGCAGAACAAGTTTTAGCTGCTATAAGTAGAAAAAAGCATTGGGTTAATGAAACTGCCACTTCTTCAGAGGAACTTTCTATTATCTCAAAAAGAATTGACCCAGCTCCTGGTACCCATACCATTAAGTATAGTTCTACCGTAGACGATATTGAGATTACCCATACCGCTCATAACCGAATTGGGTTTGCAGGTGGTGCTGTTTTAGCTGCAGAATTCTTACATGGCAAAAAAGGGATTTATCATATGAAAGATGTGTTGGGGTTATAAGTTCAACTATCTCAAATAAAAAAGCCATGCAATCAAAACTGCATGGCTTTTTTGTAGTATCCAATACTATTTAACAATAGCAAAATGATTGACCTGTTCCTTACTAGATTTTAAAAGAGAATCCCAGTTTTATATTAAATGCTCTTGATGTACTTACTGCTGGAATAGGTTGATTCCAACCAGTTTGGGTAGCTTGTAATTCTAATCCAAAAAGACGCACCCCAGCTCCGTATTCATAAATCAAACTATTAGAGGAAGTACCCACTTTGGAATATGTCATTTTAGCATTACCTACATTTCCAAGCAAGAATATACGTCCAAGGAAAATGTACTGTCTAATTCCGGCTTTAATGGTGGTCATTCTCAAATTGCCCGCGAGGTTTCCATTGGTATTGGCAAAAGTTTGGTAACCCAATGTTCCAACCAACATGGTTGAACCTAGTCCCAATCCACCACCTGCTTCTCCACCCAATCCGGCTTTATAAGCATCTTTGAAACCTCCATTAGTTGGGGTTGCGTAGTTGACATTGGCAAAAATTTGAGCGTGGGGTAATTTAAATTGTGCGGAAGATTTTCCAGCTACAAAAAGCATTACCATCAGGGTCAGGATATACTTTGTATTTTTGTACATATTTTTAATTTGTGTAAAGAAACTGAAATTCTTTAAATTAACCCTCAAATTAACGGCTGCTAGCCCAGAAATCATGCTATCTAAGAAAACGCAATACGCATTTAAAGC
Source organism: uncultured Bacteroidota bacterium (assembly GCA_903933995.1). Classification (GTDB taxonomy): domain Bacteria; phylum Bacteroidota; class Bacteroidia; order Chitinophagales; family Chitinophagaceae; genus Sediminibacterium. The sequence goes on along the minus strand of CAIZMD010000005.1, from coordinate 4,611 downwards.
ACTTACCTATTTGGCAGAACAGGAAAAAGACCTTCCCGTTTTAATAGCCGAAATTTCTAAAAAGAAAAAAATCCCCCTCAAATTTTTAGAAAATATCCTGCTAGAATTGCGAAAAGCAGGCATGCTGGAAAGCAAAAAAGGTAAGGGAGGGGGCTATTTTCTAAAACAGGACCCAACTAAGATTCCTTTGTCAAAAGTAATGCGCTTAATTGAAGGACCCATTGCCTTACTCCCCTGTGTAAGTCTGAATTTTTATAAAAAATGTAAGGACTGTGATGAAAAGAATTGTGGTCTTAATCATGTGATGATTGAAGTAAGAGACAATATGCTACAAATTTTGGAGAACAAAACTGTGGCAGACTTAACAGGAAAATAATCCTTTAGGGGTATTGTTCACTTGGTGATTATGATATACATTTAAAAAAAATAACACATGAGACAATCCCTATTTATTGGTCTTTTACTCTTAGTTAGTTCTTCCGCTTTTTCACAAGACAGCCTTTCAAATAGTAAAATGTCTTCAACCAATGCGGTAACTGTTAAAAGAAATATTGTTAAATGGAACCTTAGTTCTTTGGTTTTCAAAAACTACCATTTTACTTATGAACGTGGATTAACCAAGCATATTTCTGCCTCCATCAGTTATAGGTATATGCCCAAGGGGACGGTTCCTTTTGAAAGTCAATTGACCAATGTGATCAATAGTGATGACATTAATTTCAGTAGATTTCAAATGGGTAATACGGCCATTACCCCTCAGTTAAACTTCTATTTGGGTAAGGGAAATTTAAAAGGGTTTTATCTGGCTCCTTTTGGCCGATTTGCCAATTTTGATATTTCAGCTCCTATTAATTATACTACTGTAGTTGCAGGACAAAATGTAACTACCACCGCAGATTTTGCTGGTTCTATCAAATCTACCAGTGGTGGATTGATGATGGGTATTCAAGCTAATTTATCCAAATCAATTGTTTTGGATTTCTGGTTAGTTGGAGCCCATTATGGTAAAAGCAAAGGAGACTTGGTTTTTGTTGCCCCTGCTCCTTTAAGTGCACAGGAACAAGCTGCATTACAACAAAGTTTAAATGAGATCTCAGCAGATCCATTTACATTTACTTCAACCGTCAATGCTAATGGTGCCACTATTAAAACCGATGGTCCATGGGCCGGTGTTAGAGGTCTTGGAATTGGAATTGGTTTCCGATTCTAGCATACCATGCTGAAAATTTGAAAACTATTTTTTCAAATTTTCAAGCATATCCAACGTCATTTTATCAAGGTCAAATTCCGGCTTCCAACCCCAATCTTGATTGGCCACTGAATCGTTAATGCTTTGAGGCCAACTATCGGCAATGGCTTGCCTATAATCAGGTTCACAAGTCAATTGAAAATCAGGGATGCTTTTTTGAATAGAAGCCGCAATTTCTTTGGGTGAGAAACTCATTCCAGAAATATTGTATGAAGTTCTAACAGAAATTTGATTGGCTGGTGCGTGCATCAATTCCATGGTTGCCCTAATGGCATCAGGCATATACATCATGGGCAAATAACTATCTTCTCTTAAAAAGCATTTGTATTTTTTCTCTGCCAATGCTTCCAAATAAATTTCAATAGCATAATCCGTAGTTCCCCCACCTGGAGCGGATTTATAACTGATCAGTCCAGGATACCTGATACTACGAACGTCTACCCCATAGCGTTGGTGGTAGTAATTGCACCAGAATTCTCCTGCATATTTACTAATGCCGTAAACCGTGGTTGGTTCAATAATGGTTTGCTGGGGACAAAGCTGTTTAGGAGAGGTAGGACCAAAAACAGCAATACTACTTGGCCAATAAACTTTGTCCAAATGTTCTTCCCTAGCAATGTCTAATACGTTGAGTAAGCCTTGCATATTTAGATGCCAAGCCAAGTTGGGATTCTTCTCTCCGGTGGCAGAAAGAATGGCAGCCAATAAATAAATCTGGGTAATATTTTGGCGAATCACCTGAACGTGTAGCATTTCTTTGTTCATCACATCCATGCTAACATAGGGGCCAGTTCCTTTTAATAAATCATTCTCCTCTCTTAGGTCAGAAGCCACTACGTTGGCAGAACCATATATTTTACGCAGTGCAAGGGTTAACTCCACGCCTATTTGTCCGCAAGCGCCAATTACCAGAATTTTATCTTTAGCCATTTGAGTTTTTTAAAGGCTTCAAAAATAAAGCTATTCACCAAACTAACAGTGGTTATCTTTTAGATTTTACCCAAGAATGGATGGTCGGTTGATTTCACTTATTTTCGCAGACGAAATTGTATTTCATAAAACCCTGCCCATGCTACCCAATTACTTAAAAGCTTTATTTCAAAATCAGTCCTATAACCCCAACCATTTTTTCTTGATTGCAGGCCCATGTGTGGTAGAGTCTGAAGAAATAGTCATGGAAATTGCCCATAGGGTTTCTGGAATCTGCAAAAACCTAGAAATTCCTTATGTTTTTAAAGCTTCTTATAGAAAGGCCAATAGAACCAGTGCTAATTCCTTTACTGGAATTGGGGATGACAATGGACTTGGGTTGATTAAGAAAGTGGGTACTCAATTTGGCTTACCTACTACCTCAGATATACACGCTCACGAAGAAGCGGCCATGGCTGCTCCCTATATAGATATTTTACAAATCCCTGCTTTTCTTTGCCGTCAAACAGACTTACTAGTGGCTGCTGCCGAAACAGGCAAGATTGTCAATGTGAAAAAAGGACAATTCTTGAGTGGTCCTTCCATGAAATTTGCCGTTGACAAAATTAGAAGAGCTGGAAATGAACAAGTAATGCTAACGGAAAGGGGTAATAGTTTTGGCTATACAGACTTGGTGGTAGACTATCGGAATATTCCATGGATGCAAGAACACCAAACACCCGTGATCATGGATTGTACCCATGCCCTTCAACAACCCAATCAAAGTTCGGGCGTTACTGGCGGGAATCCTCAATTAATAGGCACTATTGCCAAAGCAGCCATCGCCACAGGCGCAAATGGGTTGTTTATTGAAACCCACCCCAAGCCATCAGAAGCCAAAAGTGATGGGGCCAATATGTTGCAATTAGATTTATTAGAGCCCTTACTAGAGCAATTAATCAAGATTCGCAAAGCAGTAATCTAGTATTAATAAAGGGTTATTGAAATTGGATTCAAACCAAGATTCCAAAAAGCCAGATACTGCATTTAGATTAGCAAATTACCAATTGCGCAAGGGATTCCTACGGGCAGCCAGAATATAATTCTTGATATTGATCCAGAAAGCTAAGATCATATAGACCAAAATGGGGGATCCCATGGTTAGGAAGGAGATATAAATGAACCACATCCTAATCTTGGAGCTGGCAATCCCAAATTTTTCTCCAATGGCGGTACATACCCCGAATGCGTGCATTTCTATGTTCTCGCGAATTTTCTGCATGTTATTAATTTATAGGGGGTGAATACAATGTAAAACTAGACAATTGAAATGATAATTTGTTCAAAACAGTTTGTTTATAGACCCTGTTTTAACGTAAATTCGCGCAAACCGGAAACTGGCTGGGGAATCCAGCTAATGAAAGGTTCAACTGAATTATTCATCATCTCAAATCATAAATTGTTATAGCTATGGCTTTTGATATCGAAATGATCCGTGCCAGGTACGCAGAAATGCCTGCCAAAGTTGATGCAGCCCGCACCGCACTGGGCAGACCGCTGACCCTGTCAGAAAAGATTTTGTTCTCCCATTTGCACGCCGATCAGGCTTTGAGTGGTTTTGAACGTGGCAAACACTATGTGGATTTTGCACCAGACCGTGTAGCCATGCAGGATGCAACTGCCCAGATGGCTTTGTTGCAATTTATGCAAGCAGGACGCCCTAAAGTGGCTGTGCCTTCTACCGTACACTGTGACCACTTAATCACTGCTAAAGTAGAAGCCAAACAAGACTTACAAGTGGCTAATTCAGAAAGCAAGGAAGTATATGATTTCTTGGCTTCTGTTTCTAACAAATATGGAATTGGATTCTGGAAACCAGGGGCAGGTATTATTCACCAAGTAGTATTAGAAAACTATGCATTCCCTGGTGGAATGATGATTGGTACCGATTCTCATACAGTGAATGCTGGAGGTTTGGGTATGATTGCTATTGGTGTTGGCGGCGCTGACGCTTGCGATGTAATGGCAGGTCTACCATGGGAATTAAAATGGCCCAAATTGATTGGTGTGAAATTGACTGGTAAATTGAGCGGATGGACTGCTCCAAAAGACGTGATTTTAAAAGTAGCTGGTATTCTTACTGTAAAAGGTGGAACAGGCGCTATTGTTGAATATTTTGGAGAAGGCGCCACTAGCATGAGTTGTACTGGTAAAGGAACCATTTGTAATATGGGTGCTGAAATTGGTGCTACCACTTCTACCTTTGGTTATGACGAGAGCATGAGCCGCTATTTAGCTGCTACTGGCAGGGCCGATATTGCTGCTGCTGCTGATCAAATCAAGTCTTACCTGACTGCTGATCCTGAAGTATATGCCAATCCTTCACAGTATTTTGACGAAGTGATTGAAATTGATTTGAATACTTTAGAACCACATTTAAACGGACCATTTAC
>CAIZMD010000004.1 GCA_903933995.1 uncultured Bacteroidota bacterium | reverse complement strand
GTTTTCCCATTTGGGTTCTGCCCAAGGAAAATCACCCTTTACTTCAATATTAATTTGTTTGACACTTCCATTTGTTGGGTCAAGTAAGTAGATATTTCCACTCCATTCATAAGCAAGTTCCTTGCCATTAGATGATAACCATTTAACATCTGTGTCCTTGAGTTTGGTGACTTGTTTTAGACCAGCGTTTTTGCTATCATATTGCCAAATATTCATGTTAAAATCTCGGTCTGATAAAAAGTATACTTGGTTGTTCATCCACAAGGGCTGAAGGTCCATACTCCTTTCATTGGGCAGACTGGTTTCTTTTAATGTTTCTAAATCCAAGATTTGCAAAGCAGTGTTTTGGCCACCTCTATAATTACGCCATTCCTTGTCCCAACGATTCATCCTGTCTAATACCAATTGCTTTCCATTAGCAGAGAATTGGCCATTATAAGCCCAAGGCGCGGGCAATAGGGTTGATGCGCCACCGTTAACAGGAACAGTCCATAATCGGGCATAATCACTTGGTGCAGTTTCTCTGGTACTAGCATATAATACAGACTTGCCATCTGGTGAGAAACCACGTGCAAAAGCGTCTTCTGGATACCAAGTTAATCTATTGGGAATACCTCCTTCAGTTGAAACAATATAAACTGCGGTTACGCCAGACCTATTAGAACTAAAAGCCAATAATTTTCCATCAGGTGAAAAATGTGGATCAGATTCCACGGCTGCTGTGCTAGTGATTCTTTTGGCTTCACCACCGCTAAGAGTGCTGATCCAAATATCAGCACCATAGACAAATGCCACATGGGTTTTACTAATACTGGGCTCACGCAATAGTCTGGTAGACTGTGCAAATAAAGCAGTTTGAAACAATGTCAATACTAGGATTGACCAGGTTTTTGGGTTTGATAGTAGGCGCATGTAATAAAATTGAGTAGATCTAGGGAAATATCTTGCTCAATAAATTAACTGTATTATTTTGGAATCACCAAGTGAATGGTACCAATGGTTTTTCCATTGTCCAATAACACATAATAAGTGCCTGGAGCTAAACCGCTGACTTGTAAACGGTTGGTTTTTAATTTGGTCTTGAAATTCTGTAATACGCGGCCTTCCGGCGATATTAATTTGATACTAAAACTAGTAGTTGGTGCTTCACTAAATTCTACAAAAGCATCCGTTGGAGCGGGGTTGGGATATACTTTAACGGTAACTCCGTCAAACCAAACCCTGGGTAAAGCAAGGTCATAGATGGTACTTGTATCGGCACAACCTGCTGCATTGACAACACTAACTTTATAAAAACCAGATGCCAATGGAACAAATTTAGAATCCTTTACGTCAGACAGAAATTTGGTAAAGAGCCACCATTGGTATTTGGAATAGCCGGTTTGGGTACTCAATTCTTTTCCATTCCAACTAATGGTAGGAGGGGCTGGATTGGAATTATTGACAATGGTTACAGGTTTGGATTTGCTTTCACAACCATCTTTACCGTTATTGTTTATGGCAATATATCTTCCTGATTGTTTTACTGGGAAAGTTGGATTAGTACCAATGGATGTGGTGGATGCCTGTTCATTGATCCAATACATACCTGTTAAAACCGTGCTGTATAAAACCACACTATCTCCATCACAAATATTCAAAGGAGAAAAATAATTAATTACCGGCGTAATGGGCACCGGATTCATTTCTATTTTGATCAAATTACTAGCAGAACTGGCACAGCCATTGACTTTATTGACTGCTGAATAAACACCAGATTTTTTTGCAGCAAATACATCTGTAATAGCTCCTGTAATATCTACATTGTTCAAACGCCATTGTATGGTTTTGCTATCAGATCTAAGCATTACACTATCACCCTCGCATCTAACGGTGGCACCAGAACTATTAATGCTTGGAACCGTAGTTACAGAAGTAACCTGTATTTCAATTGGATTGGATTCTAGAAACCCAGTGTTGTATAACGTTCTAACGGTATATATACCACTGGTCTTTGCGTAGAAAGTTTGTTTATTGGCTCCTGTAATCAATGTGCCATTCAAATACCATTGGTTGCTAATAGTAGAACTGGTTGTTAGTTTAATACTATCGCCCAAGCAAATTTTATTGGTTGCACTGCTTGAAGTGATGGTGGGTTTTGATGCCAAAATACTATTTCCTACGGCATCAAATCTAAAGTCCCAAATGCCCCTGCCATAAGTGGCAAACCTTGCCGTATTAGAGCCCGCAATATATTCTACAGACCAATAAGCTTGAATAGGTGTGCCTGTTCCAATCAGAGAGAACCATTTGTTTTGAGAAGGAATATATGCATAGGGTCCTGCTTCTGTTGCTGCAATAATCAATGACTCATCAGAAATGGCGGACAATTGAAAGACAGCAGTACTAGGCATGCCAGAACTAATAGAACTAAAACTAGTGCCACCATCAGTTGACCTGTATACGGGTGCATTAGAATAGCCACTACCAGCAAAATATACAATGTTCTTATTAATGCTAGAAGGGTAGAGCACCGCTCCATTAAATGCCTGTGGTACTGGGCCAGTAAACCCATTTGATTTTTGCCAATCTGTTCCGCGGGTGGTACTATAAAAAAGCGTACCATCGGCGGTAGCCACATAAATCCTATTGGTATCAACAGGAGATACTGCTACTGCAGAAATACCCGATTTGCCATCTTGGCTATTGGCTTTAAAATCAAAGTTGAATTGGCTTCTAGTGGTCTTGATAGCACCAGGATTGGAATCGTCTGTAACAGTTAATCTGATTAAATAACTTCCGTCTCCATTGTTCAAATCACCACCACCAATAAAAACAGAGTTGCTAGCAGGATTGCCATTGTCACAAATAGGAAACATCCAACCAGAATTGGGTCTATAGGTACCTGGAATTTTAGCCACCAAATTCACAATGCTTTGACTATTTGGAAAATAATCTATCACTCCGTTCGGCGCTTGAGCATATAATTTTTTGCCACCTAAGGAGTAGGCCATTTTACCATAATTCCCTGTCTTTAATTGGGTAAAATTGAGTAAGCCATTGGCACCTATAGTGGCACTTTTTTGAATGCCTTGATCACGAGCGCCTGCAAAAATCACAGAAGTATCTGTTGGAGAAGTTTTGGTTTCATGATACTGCGTATTGTTTACGCCAGTCATACTAATATTATAAGTGGCTTCTCCAAAATTATTACTGATATATGCACCACCGCCAGTAGAAATGACCATGAATTCAGTACCATTCACGTCTTTGAAATATTTGAAACTAGTGATATCGGCGTGCAGTTTCAACGCAGCACTGGTTAAATATTCAGAAGCACTATTAACTTTTGTAAAATTTAAACCCCTGTCCTTGCTTCTATAAGCTTCTACTTCACCAATGATGATTTGAGTAGTATCTGTTTGTGATACATCGCCCCCGGCATCACCGGCTTTTATGGGTAAGGTATTGACCAATTGCCAATCCAAACCATCATTATATGACCTATAAAGTTGATCCCCATCCTGAATAGCATACATGGTTCTCGTGCTGGTTTTTGCCACGCCAAAAAAACTGGTGCTGGTATTGGCAAAAAGCAAACCGGTCATGGTTTGTGAAGTTGGAACCGTAGTTTCTGGCAAGAGTTTATACATACTATAACTCTGCTGCATTAAAAATGCAAAATTCTGATTTGTGGGCTTCCATAAACGAACTGTTTTAATAGGCGCATCCGGAAGGGTTAGAATCTTTTGAAAACTGCTACCCTTATCGGTTGATTTGAATAGCATGATGGAAGGGCCAAATGGACTGGTATTCCACATTCGGCATACATAATAAATGGTATTATTGGCGTCATTTAATACTTCCATGTCTCCGGGTGTACCAAAATCATAGAAATAATCCATATTGCTATTCTGAAAGGTTTTTCCTTCATCATCAGAATAGACCAATTGGTTACCTACTGCAGAAAGCACCCTGTTCTTGGTACTAGATATAGGAACCAATTTGATGATATTGCTAAAGCTGGATTTGTCATTTAAGAGTTCCCATCCATTTCCCGCTCTTGGTGTTCTCCAAAGACTATTCCCACCTGATATAAAATAGAGCTTATCATTGGCCTTATCATAATCACAGCTCTATAACCTTCCTGTTTGATTATAGGTTCCCTTCTCTACCCATGTACCCAAAATATAATTATTGGCAAAGGTTTCACTGGTTCCTGTTCTAACAATGCTCCCAGAAAGATTCATCCATTTTTGTTTGGCATTGGCTGCTTCTATTTGACGCCAATTAACATCAGGCGTAGCCTTGTGCATTTGTTCATACCATTTGGCAAAAGCTGCTTCATGGCCATTAGCCGGTGCTGCATTTTGTGCAAGACATTGGATAGAAAATAGGAAGGTAAATGCAAAAAATACTGATATGGTTATACCATGCTTAATACGCTGTGATTTAGGGGTTCTAGTGGGTTTACCTTGCTAAATTAGTTGAACTGACCCAATTATAGTCTACCCAGTTTTTGGTATTTTCTAAATCTGGACCAATTTGAGGCTTTTTTATTTATATTGGGATGTAAACGATTGAGCCTTGCAGCATTGTGGGGCTGTTAAACTGCAACTGTCTTATGCGGATATCAATTTTAAAAACCATGATTCTGGGTTTTGCCCTTTTGGCAATTGCTGCAGGGTATTTTTCTTGCCAAACTGCTACAAGTAGCGAGGAATCATTACCAGATCAGGTGAGCTATAATTATGATATTCGTCCCATTCTCTCTGACAAATGTTTTAATTGCCATGGTCCAGACGCCAATAAACGGGAAGCTGGATTAAGATTAGATCTTGGGGTAGAAGCATTCAAAGCTTTACAAGAACATCCCAGTAAACACGCCATTGTTCCTGGAAAACCAGAACAGTCTGAATTGTACCTAAGGATTACCTCAAAAGACACTGGGTTACAAATGCCTTCTATTAAAAGCAGGTTGCCTAGGTTAACCCAGCATGAAACAGACCTGATCAAAAAATGGATTGAACAAGGCGCTAAGTATGAACCACACTGGGCCTTTGTTGCTCCAGTTAAACTTGAATTACCTAAAATAGATGATAAATCATGGGTAATCAACGAGTTAGATTATTTTGTTTTGGCCAAAATGGAATCCAAGGGTTTGAGTCCCAATCCAATGGCAGATAAAGAAAGGTTATTAAAAAGAGCCTATATAGACTTGATTGGATTGTTACCAAGCCCCAAGGAAACAGAACAATTTTTGGTTAATACGGATCCCAAAGCCTATGAAAAAACCATTGACCAATTATTGGCTCGCCCTCAATTTGGCGAGAAAATGGCCATTGGTTGGTTGGATATTGCCCGATATGCTGATTCTCACGGTTACCAAGATGATAACTATCGATCTCAGTGGCCATGGCGGGATTGGGTAATTCATGCTTTTAATAAGAACCTTTCTTATGATAGTTTTATTACTTGGCAGTTAGCAGGAGATTTATTGCCCAACGCCACCAAAGAGCAATTATTGGCCACTGGATTTAACCGAAATCACAAGATTACCGAAGAGGGCGGGGTAATAGATGAAGAATATAGGATTCAATATGTGGATGATAGAACCGCCACTTTGGGTAGATCTCTCTTAGCCATGACGGTAGAATGTGCCAAATGTCATGACCATAAATATGATCCCATTTCACAGAAGGATTATTATCAATTATCTGCTTTTTTTAATAGTGTCAAAGAAAAAGGTTTGGAATCAACCGTGGGTGGGCCCGATACATGGGCCAAGCATCCAAGAATGCAGATTACCCAAGAAGACTTAAAAACAACCTTGTCTTTTGTACAGGCTTTGGATACTAATAAATTAGAAGTCTCTGTGATGGGAGACCTTGATACCCTGCGTAAAACCTATGTATTAACCAGGGGGGCTTATGATGCTAAGGCAGAAGAAGTTTCAGCTGCAACACCCGTTTCCATTCTTTCATATAATAAACAGTTGCCAGCTAATAGACTTGGTTTAGTCAAATGGTTATTTGACTCAAAGAACCCATTAACGGCAAGGGTCTATGTTAACCGAATTTGGCAAGAGTTTTTTGGAAGGGGTTTGGTAAAAACAGTAGCCGATTTTGGGATGCAAGGGGAATTACCTACTAATCCAGCCTTATTAGATTGGTTGGCTGTTGATTTTAGAGAACATGGTTGGAATATTAAAAGATTGGTAAAGCAAATACTCATGAGTGCTACCTACCAACAGGCAAGTATTTTGAGTAAGGAAAAATTAGAAAAAGATCCTTTGAACCTGTATCTGTCTTATGCCCCAAGACTGCGTTATCCCGCAGAAATTATTAGAGACATGTTGCTTGGCAGTAGCGGATTGCTAAACCCAAGTATTGGCGGACCAAGTGTAAAACCTTATCAACCACCAGGGCTTTGGGAAATGGCTACTTCTGGAAGGGGAATTCTTAAAAAATATGTACAGGACACGGGTGCCGCATTGTATAGAAGAGGCATTTACACATTTATCAAAAGAACGGTTCCTCCACCATCCATGATGTTGTTTGACGGAAGTAATAGAGATGAATGTCAAGTATCCAGGTATAGAACCAATACCCCATTGCAGGCCTTGATTATGCTCAATGACCCCACAGTTATTGAAGCATCCAAAGCCTTGTCGGATCAATTATTGATGCAGCAAAAAAATCCAAAAGCATTAATAGAAACGGCATTTCAAACCATACTTTGTAGAAAACCTAGTGAGCAAGAAATGACTGCATTACAGTCTTATTGGGATCAAGCCAAAAAGGAATGGAATGGAAAATCAAAAGAATGGGATAAGACCTTATCTATTGGAGCGTATCAACCAAAGACTAAGAATAAATTAGACTTGGTGGTAAGTATGCAAACCATTCAATTAATGTATAACATGCAGGAAGCTATTACCAAAACCTGATTATGGAAAAAGAACTATTAGAACGAGGGTTGAACTTGAACCGTAGAAAATTTATCTCCAAACTTAGTTTGGGATTGGGTTCTGCAGCATTAGGCTCTTTGTTGATTCCGGATTTGTTTTCAGGTTCCAATAATTTGGAAGAAAATATTATGCGGGGCTTACCGCATTTTGCTCCCAAGGCCAAACGT
>CAIZMD010000003.1 GCA_903933995.1 uncultured Bacteroidota bacterium | reverse complement strand
GTTCCACGTACTTGTCCTTTTCCAACCATTATTGGCTATAAGCTATTTCCTTATTTTGGAGGAACAGAAAAGTCACCGCAAGTAGTTAGGATCTGGGTCAAAGATCTTTAACACTCAAATTCAACTATTTATTGGCGCGTTGGTATTGAACAGGCCATGTTGTATCAACTCCTAATTCTTTAGCAGCGTGTAGCGGAAAATAAGGATCGCGCAGCAATTCCCTACCTAAGAAAATTAAATCTGCTTCTCCTTGTTCCAATATGGTTTGGGACAGACTAGCTTGGGTAATTAAACCAACCGCCCCTGTTGCAATATCTGCGCCATCTCTAACCGCTTTGGATAAGGGTACTTGATAGCCGGGTGTTAGCGCAATTTTGGCATTGGCTGCATTGCCCCCAGAAGAACAATCAACCAAGTCAATGCCTAGATTTTTTAATTCCTTAGCTAGCGCGATACTATCTTCAATGGTCCATCCACCCTCTACCCATTCAGTGGCAGAAATGCGGACAAAGATGGGCAACGCCTCTGGCCATACCATTTTAACTGCTTTAACTATCTCTATTAAAAACCTGCACCTGTTTTCAAAATTCCCACCCCATTCGTCTGTTCTATGATTGCTTAATGGCGATAAAAATTCATTGATTAAATAGCCATGTGCTGCGTGTAATTCTATTAATTGAAATCCTGCTTGATATGCCCTTGCAGCTGCCTGAGCAAATTGGGTAATCAATTCAGAAATTTCTGCTGTTGTTAATGCATGGGGTAGGGCATATTTATCATTAAAGGCAATTGCAGATGGGGCAACTGGCTCCCAGCCTCCTTGTTCTTTGGATAATAATGCAGTGTCTACCCATGGTTGTGGGAAGCTGGCTTTTCTTCCGGCATGTGCCAATTGTATGCCTGCTACTGAACCTTGTTCCTTAATAAAATCAGTGATCCTTTTAAGCGCTGGTATATGTTCCTCTTTCCAAAGTCCTAAGTCATTGGGGGTAATCCTACCTTCCGCCGCCACGGCACAGGCTTCTGCAATGATTAAGCCAGCACCACCAACGGCACGGCTACCCAAATGAACCAAGTGCCAATCATTGGCCATGCCATCAATAGCAGAATACTGACACATGGGTGATACCACTATCCTATTTTTTAAAAGGATAGATTTAAGTTGAAATGGTTGAAAAAGTATAGAAGTCAATTTGCAATGATTGATAGGTTAGTGAATAACAGATACACTTGGATTTGGTATTCAAAACTACAACCAAAGCATTATTTCAGTTCTAAAATCTCATAATTTTACAAATACTTAGGCGTTAAATGGAATATGAATGGCCACCAAAGTTCCCCTTCCAGGTGCGGAATCCCATTCTACAGTTCCTTTTAAGTACTGAATTCTGGAGCTGATATTCTGTAAACCAATACCATCGGTAGGTCTTGTGATACTTGGGTCAAAACCTTTACCATTGTCTTCAATCAAAACGTCAATTCCAGTACTATCCTGATTAATAGAAATGTCTAATACGCTAGCTTGTGCGTGCTTTACCACATTGTTCACGCTTTCTTGAATTACGCGGTATAAAATGGTTTCAATATGAGAAGGCAAGGGATTCTTTAGTTCTTCTGTTGCTAAATGAATACTGAGTTTTCCTGTATTGAGTTGAGAGATAAATTCTCTTACCGCATTCACCAAGCCTTTTCTTAATAGTGCATTGGGCATCATGTTATGACTCACCTGACGCACTTCATTGCAACTTTCTTTAACCAGATCCAATGTTTTATTAAACATGGGATAAGTAGGAGACTGCTCGTCTTTCATTGATTCGTCTAATGCTTGCAGATTCATCCAAGCTGCAGTCATTAATTGACCTACACCATCGTGTAAATCACTGGCAATTCTTTTGCGTTCTTTTTCTTCCGCTTCAATGATGGCAATAGTGGCTTTTTCCTGTTGTTCTGCTAGTGCTATTTGAGACTGTTGTTCCTGTCTGGCTACTCTTTGTCTGTAATATAAAAAGCCACTTAATAATAATAAGGCGGCAAGAATGGAAATGCCAATAATGGTTTGGTTACGTCTAGTTAGGGCAAGTTCTTGATTATTCAGCACTAATAATTGTATCCGCTTTTCGTTATCAAGGGTTCTGATTTTTTCTTCTTTTTGCGTACTGTCTAACCTATTTTGAAGAATGATTTCATTTTTGGTTCTGAGCTCCAAACTGTCCTGTGTAATTTGTAAATCAGCATCTAGTAAAGCCAGTTGCTGGTTGCTAATTTTCAAACTTTTAATACTATCAGCTTTGTTTAATAAGCTAATCCGTAATTCCTTTTTCTCAACTTCATATTTTGTCTGGGTTTCTGCTACCTGACGGGTTACGCGTTCATTCAAAGTTTTGTCGTTAATGGCTACATACTTACTTCTATAGTTAAACGCGCCTTGATAATTACCCATAGCAGAATCAAGCATGGCCCGATGGTTATAGATCTCACCAAATGTGTATTGATCAGCTCCAAATTGAATAGCTGTTTTCTCTGCATCTACCAACCAGTTCAAAGCATCGGGATATTTTTTGAGTAAGGTATAGGCGTAACCTATATTTTGTTGAACCAATGCCACACCTTGTTTTGATTGATTTTCCTGACTAATTTCTAAGGCCTTTTTCAGATGCGGAATAGCGTCTTCATATCGCTCCAAGCGAATATTAATGGCACCAAGATTATTATAACAGGTGACCACACCTCTTTTGAAATTGGATTTCTCAAAATTTACTTTTGCCTTCTCTAGATATTCCAATGCCTTGGGATAGTCTAATAGATTTACATAAACATTGGTCAAGTTAATTTGTGAAATACCAATATTTCTATAGTCATTGTTTTTACTTGCATTGTCAATGCATAAGTTATAATACTTAATGGCTTCTGGATAATTTTTGATATCCATATGAAGCTTGCCCAGATTATTCAATGTACCGGCAATATCCTTATCATGGGTAGCATCCTGAATTTTCAAAGACTTGACCATATAATCAATGGCTATGTCTTTTTCTCCTTTTTCATTGTACATTAAGCCCAATGCATGATAGGTAGCAGAAAGCCCTTTTTGATTCTTTGTTTTCAGGAAAATCTTTTCTGCTTTTTCTAAAGCCACAGTTGCATTAGCGTATTGTTGCATCAATAAATTAGCCTGTCCAATATTTCTATAAGTGAGGCCTTGTTGGTTTTCATCTTTGAGTTCTGTCCAAAGAATCAAGGATTCTTGAAAAAAAGGCAAGGCTTTTAGTGGGTTGGTTTTATACAAAAAGAAATTACCCTTTACGTCTAATGAACCAGCCAGACCGGGTTTGAATTTGAGTGATTTGGCTTTTTCTGCAGCCTGATTGGCATAAGAAAAAGTATTGACAGAATCCGTTGTAGAATACCTATAGGCAATCTTATTCAAGGTGTTTACCTGAAAGGTATCTGGCCTACTATTTTTGAGTAGTGATTTTAGACTGTCAATTTCTTTGTTCAATTGTGCGCTTGCAACAATGGGCAAAGTAAAAAGCAGCAAAAACAGTGTTTTAGGGATAAACCGTTGCAGCATAACCAAATATAATTCTTAGCCATTTATATTCCCGAAAATTTTGGCTATCAGATTGATTTTGAATCACAAAGCACTTTTTGAAGCGCTTTTCTTAATTTTAATCCATCTTCACATCATTCGGAAACCCTAGATTCCGGCAAAAAACAGGCAATGGTCCAAATTACCAGAGTTACTCATCCAGAAGAATTACTAGGCATTCAGCAATTACAAGCAGAAAATCTGCGTAAGCATATAGATGCATCAGAAGCGGCCAGTCAGGGTTTTTTAATGGCAGAATATTGTTTGGAATTCCTACAGGCCATGCATCAAGCAGCCCCAAGCATTATTGCCAAAGACGGGAAAAAAGTGGTTGGGTATGCACTAGTGGCTACTGAAGCAGTAAGGGCGGAACATGATTTGTTAGCAGATTTGTTTAATACCATTGACAAAACCCTTTTTGAAGCAAAACTCCTCAAGGGTTCTAAATATGTAGTAGTTGGTCAACTATGTGTTGCCAAAGACTATCGTGGACAAGGATTGGTGCAACAACTCTATGGTCATTTTAGATCAAGCCTAGAAGACCAATTTGATTTCTGTATCACGGATGTTGCACAAGCCAATGCCCGCTCCTTAAAAGCCCATAAAAATACCGGCTACCAAGTCATTGATACCCTTAGCTATGGTGGTATAGCTTGGGATATTGTACTTTGGGATTGGAGAAAATAGACGGATAATTATTTCCTAGGTTTTTGACCACCGCGTTTTTCCTTGACTTTTTCTTTCTGCTCTTCCATGAGTTTTAAGTATTCTGAATATTGTTGTTCAGTAAGAATTTCTTTCATGGATTGATTTTTGGCATCATTCAAGTGTTTTACTTCTTGCATTTTTTTCATCTTCCCACCTTTGCTATCTCTTGCTGCAACAAGTTTGGTAGAGAAGTCTAATATAGTTGCTGACACTTTTGGTTCTTGCTCTGCAGTTAAAGACAATTTACGTTTGAGCTGCTGTGTCTGCATTTTAGCCAATTCTTCAGGGCTTCTTTTGGCTTTTGCCTTACTACTGTCTTGTGCCATGGTGGTGCTTGCAACACCGATGGTCATGGCTAATAAAAAAAAGCGGATCAACTGTTTCATAGTTTTCAATTTTAACTATGACCATCAGTTGATCCGCAGGTTTAAAGAATTTTATTTCTTAACTTATTTTTTGCTTATTCGGAAAAGTATGCCTCCGTCTGAGATGGCATAGAGAGCTCCATTTAGTTGGGTAATATCACGGATACGCTCGTGTTGGTCTTCTATCAATCTTTCTTCACCAACCACTTTATTGTTCTCAATGACCAATCGGGCAATATGGGTGCTACTTAAACCCCCAATAAAGAGATTATTTTTCCATTCAGGAATGGCATCACCAGTATAAAACACCATACCACCTGGAGAAAGTACAGGTTCCCAATAATATACGGGTTGTTCCATTCCTTCTTTTTGTTGAATGCCATCACCTACTTTACGGTCATCATATTCAAGACCATATGTGATGGTGGGCCATCCATAGTTTTTGCCGGGTTGAATCCTATTTAATTCATCTCCACCCTGTGGTCCAAATTCAGCTTCCCATAATTCTCCGGTTACAGGATGAATGTCTAGACTTTGTGGATTGCGATGTCCATAAGAATAGATTTCTGGTTTAGCATCGGCCACGCCTATAAAAGGATTTCCTACAGCGGGTTTGCCATCTTTGGTGATTTTAAAAATCTTACCAAGTCCGGAATTCAACCATTGTGCCTGTTTTCTTCCATCTAAAATGGACCTTTCACCAGCACTAACAAATAGATTGCCGTCCTTATCAAATAACAATCTAGAACCAAAATGCAATTCACTGTTTAAATCTGGTGTTGCTTGGAAAATAACCACTGGATTTTCAATCTTGCTTTCATCGGCTGAGAGTGTGCCTTTAGCAACTGCTGTAAGATTTCCCTGTCCAGATTTTTGTGAAAAACTCCAATAAAGGGTTTTGTTTTTTGCAAAATCAGGATCCAATGCCAAGTCTAATAATCCACCTTGACCTTTGAATTCAACAGCGGGAAGACCTGTAATTTTTTTGATCAATTTTCCATCTGCCCCAAACAAACTAATATAGCCTGATCTATCTGAGATCAATAATCTTCCATCTGGCGTAGTAATAACAGCCCAGGGATTGCCAATTTTTTCAGCAATTCTTTCAACTTGATATGCTGTAGTTGTCTTTACTCGATTTATTCTAGTTTGGCCCTCAAATGCAGGTTTATAACCGGATTTGGAGGGTCTTTTTTCAACAGGCCCCGTGGTACTAGTGTCTTTCACAGTTTCTTTTTGTGAGCCAGTTTTACAACTGATGACCAATATGCAGGTGGAGACTGCTAAGAAGCTTAGGGTGATTTTTTTCATGATTGTTTTTGCAATGTTATAGTGCCAAAATAACATAAATTCGTGATTATCACAGTACCAAAAACCAACTTTGTGAAAAAGCGAAACAACTATATTTCTTGGGATGAGTATTTTATGGGTGTGGCCATTCTTTCAGCTAAAAGAAGCAAGGATCCTAATACCCAAGTTGGTGCCTGTATTGTAAACAAGAAAAACCGGATTGTGGGCACTGGTTACAATGGATTACCTGCAGGTTGTAGTGATGATGAGTTTCCTTGGGACAAGCAAGGTGATTTTTTGCAAACCAAGTATCCCTATGTATGTCATGCAGAGCTTAATGCTATCCTGAATAATATTGGTATGGACTTGGCAGGATGTAGAATTTATACAGCCCTTTTTCCTTGCAATGAATGTAGTAAAGCCATTATTCAATCTGGCATTTCTGAAGTAGTCTATTTATCAGATAAATATGAAGCAAGCGATTCTGCCAAAGCTTCTAAGCGCATGTTAGAAAATGCAGGGGTTCTTTGCAGACAGGTTGAAACCAGTATCAAGTACTTGCAAATTTCTTTTCAAGAAAAAGATGTGTAAACTATTTTGCTATTGCGTTTAATTGCATTTCAACAGATGTTGGGGCTGGTTGATTATTTTTTGGGATGCTTACAAAGAATATAGTACCAACACCTTCTTCCGATTCCAGCCAGATTTGACCCCCTAAATTTTCAATGGTTTTCTTAACCACTGAAAGACCAATTCCTGTACCAGAATAATCACTCTTATTGTGTAATCTTTGAAAGATTTCGAAGATTTTATCAAAATATTTTGGATGAATACCTATACCATTGTCTTTGAATGCAAACTCCCAATTCTTTCCCTTGTCCAATACTGTGATGGTCAACTCTGGTGAAGTATCTTCTTTTCTATATTTTAATCCATTGCTAACTAGGTTATGAATTACTTGGGTTAAAGGGATTCTATAATTTTTTATTTGTGGAAGTGTTGTGAAATGAATTTTCGCACCAGTTTCCATTATTTGTTGCATATGAAGTTTTAGAACATCATTTAAAATTAGGTTTAAATCAATTTCTTCCATTTGATGCTCCTCAGTTCTTCCAACTTTTGAAAATTCTAGCAAGTCGAGAATGATCTGTTTCATTCTTTTGGAGCCATCCACCGCAAAGTGGATATAAGACATGGCTTTTTCATCCAACTCATTGGCGTATTTTTTTTCAAGCAAGGTCAGAAAACTTGTAACCATACGTAATGGTTCTTGTAAATCATGGGAGGCCACATATGCAAACTGTTCCAATTCTTCATTGGTCTTTTTGAGCTTGTTCAAGGCATCTTCTAATTTCAATTCTACTTTCTTAACAGAAGTTATATCTATCCCGTATCCAATGACAAACTTGAGCTCATTTTGCTCAAAATGGGGAAAGAATTTCCTTAGAATAAACCTAGTCCCCTCATTTGTTGGATGCTCGTCAACAAATTGTATTTCCTTTTTGCTTTGAATAGTTTCTTCAAAAACACTTCTTCTTTTTACGGCTATTTGAGGACTAATCCCTTTGGAAATACAATAGTCAAAATCTGTTTTACCAATGATCCATTTTCTTGTAGCATCACTTTTAATTGCGGATGGATTTAAAAACAGATAGTGGTGGTCCTTATCAAATACCGCAAGATCTGCTGGAATATTATCTAAAATTTCATCAAAAAATTGTTTTTGATTGACAATTTCTTGCTCTGCTTTTTTCTTTTCGGTAATATCACAATAGTTCCAAAAATGACCTTTGAATTCACCATTGTTATAAATGGTTGCATAGCTTCTTTCCAAGATTCTACCATCTTTCATTTCCAGTATCTCTGAAGCAACATCTTGCTTATTAATCATAATCTGTTCTACCCTTTTTAAAAAAGTTTCTGGGTGAATGAACAGCTTACTTATTTGAAGTAGACGAGGAATAAAATTATTTCCTGGGATCTTTTCATTTTCTTCGTCAAGTTGAAACAAACAACTAAATCTACTATTGCAATAAAGGACCTTTTGCTTTTCATTTTCTAAAAGAATGCCACTTTTTATATTATTGATGATAGAAGAAAAAACTGATTCGGCATTGCGTCTTTTTGAAAGTTCATTTTTGACAAAATTGGATAGAACCAATACGTCCTCTTCATCTATATGTTGGTGTTTGTTTTTAATAAAGTGAATGGCTTCTTTGAGGTTGGAAATGGAAGCATCTCTTTTTCTAATTTCTTCCTTTAAAATAGTATCGGTTTCTATATTTTCCTTATCAGACACTTCAAATGCCCTGGTTGTAATCTTATTTTCCTTTTCAAAATTTTTATAAGACCTATTGATTACCTCCATAAAAGACATGATATCCTTGTTTTCAAGATATTCTGGGGGTAAAAATTTCTCAATCTGTCTTTGCAGCAATTGGTGCATGGGGGCGTTTCAAACCTAATGTATTAATAAAATAAATATGGAAATTTTAGACAACGACAATGACGGAATACAATTATTTTTTGCTCAATAATTAATATTAAAAGGCAGTTTTTGCATAAGAAAATCAACGAAAACGATTTCTTAAATACCGCTACTTAGTTCACCGATTTTCTAGAGTAAATCAGTAAAAGCTTGTCTAAAATTGTAAATTGTTTACACAAAGAACTGCCATGAAGAAAAAATACATCCTATTGAATGGGATCCTATGTTTGATTAGTTTGTCTTTAATTGCTCAATCACCTAAGCAACCCCAATTAGTCTCTAGGTCTACTGCTTTAATCCAGTCTCAAGGACTCAATTTCAAGGACCTGAACAAAAATGGAAAATTAGACGCCTATGAAGACTGGCGACTCTCCAATGACAAACGTGCCAAAAACTTATTATCTCTCATGAGTTTGGAAGAGAAAGTAGGTTTTATGCTAATCAGTACTGCCCGGATGAAAAACGATAGGGGTACAGAACCTGGAGCGGCACCTGCCCCAATTACCAGTGATTTTAATGAAGAAGATCAGGTTCAAAAAAACAATATGTTTACCCGCAAACCGCTTCCTGTAGAAATGATGATGTCTGCTGGTACCAGTAAGGGTGTCAAGGATTTTCATTTGCGTCATTTTATTCTTAGAGCCAATGCGCCTGCAAAAACTATGGCAGAATGGGCCAATAAATTACAGGCACTTTGTGAAGCAGAACCTTTAGGAATACCTGCTATCATTGCTTCTAATCCTAGAAATCATATTACCAAAGATGCTTCTGTAGGCTTGAGTGTAGGCAAAACAGTGTTTTCAACCTGGCCCGGAGAATTGGGTTTGTCAGCCATGAATGACCTGTCCATGGTAAGAACCTTTGCCAATATTGCCCGCCAAGAATGGGCCGCTGTAGGTTTGCGTAAAGGTTATATGTATATGGCCGATTTAAGTACCGAACCACGTTGGCAAAGAATTGAAGGAACTTTTGGAGAAGACGCTAATTGGGTAGCTAAAATGATTACTGAAGTAGTATTGGGTTTTCAAGGAAACAAATTGTCCAATAGCTCTGTAGCTCTCACAACCAAACATTTTCCTGGAGGTGGAGCAGGTGTGGGTGGGCAAGATCCACATTTTGACTGGGGAAAATATGAGCACTTTCCCGGTGGGATGTTCAAAAACAATTTAATTCCTTTTCATGCAGCCATCAAGGCAGGAACATCGGCTATTATGCCCTACTATTCCCTGCCCTTAGATACCAAGTATGAAAAAATAGCCTATGCCTATAATAAAGCAGTGATCAAAGATTTATTGAGAGATAGTCTTGGATTTAAAGGCATTATCAATTCTGATACTGGACCCATTGAAATGATGCCCTGGGGTGCAGAAAATCTAACCATTGTAGAGCGGTATAAACGCACATTGGAAGCCGGGGTGAATATCTATTCTGGAACAGCTGATCCATCAAAACTCATGGAAGCAGTAAAGTCTGGACCACAGTATCTGCAAATGGTTGATAGTTCAGTGTACAAATTGCTCATGGAAAAATTCAGCTTGGGTCTTTTTGAAAACCCCTATGTAGATGCAGACAAAGCAGAACAATTTGTGGGTAATAAAGCATTTCAGGCCAAGGCCGATATCGCCATGCGTAAATCCATAGTATTACTTCGCAATGAAACAGAAGCGCTTCCTTTAAAACCAAAGACCAAGGTTTATTTTGAAACCTATGTTCAAAAACGTGGCGGAAGCCCGAGTACGGTATACCAACCAGCAATTGCTGATGCCAATTTGGAATTTGTAAAAACACCGGAAGAAGCTGATATGATTTTACTTTGGTTACATCCGGGTGGGAAATCTTTGTTTGGTTCAGATGGGTCACCCATATATTTATCCCTTTCCAAAAATGCCATAGATGTGAATTATGTAAAAGGATTAAT
>CAIZMD010000002.1 GCA_903933995.1 uncultured Bacteroidota bacterium | reverse complement strand
TGCCACTTGGAGGAATCTCTTTTTTATCCATTACAGATACAGGTCCATATTTCAAAGCCTAATCTGCATTTGATAACATTATTTGGTAAACCTTTTGAAATTCCTTATCATTTTGTTTAACGCTATTTTTATTTTTTTGCAACTGAGACATATCATACAATCTCGACATTACTTGTGGACAAACTGATATTTGTGACACAAGACAGCAAAAAAGTAAAAAATGATATTTCTGAATTAGTTTAGTCATTCATTGGTAATATTTAATTGCACTTTTTCTTTGCTAGTTAAAAAATAAATACAGCACCAACCTAACGGAACCATCATAGCTGCTGTTACAAAAAAAGAATGATAACTGGTTTTAGAGATAATTGGGACCAATAAAGTAATCCCTATTGTACCTAAAACAGCCGCTGTTCCACCCATACCAGAAACAGTTCCAACATTTTTTCCATTAAAATAATCAGAGGGAAGGGTTTGCAAATTATTAATCAAGAATTGGAATCCAAATAAGGTCATACCAATTAAGAATAAAGCCAATTCTACATGCTCTTTTAAGCTGTCTAGCGAAAACAGAATACCAAATAAAGCTGCTAGCATAATGGAACAACCAATACTAATGGCTTCTTTTCTTGCTTTTGGAGCCGCTACCCCTGATCTAACTCTATAAGAAGAATAAAATCCACCTGATAGTCCCCCAATTGCTGCAAAGAGATATGGCAACCATGCAAATGCACCAACTTGTTTAATGTCAAAACCCATCTGCTCTTTTAAAAAAGTAGGCAACCAAGTCAAGAACATCCACCATACAGGATCAAGGAAAAATCGTGAACTGATAATACCCCAACTATTCCTGATTTTAAGTAGCTCTTTCCAACCCAATAATTTTTCTTGTGAAGCTGAATGTTGTCCCAAATCAGATTCAATATGCTTTAGTTCATTTTCGGTAATCCAAGGATGCTTGGAGGGTACATTTTTGTTAATGAGCAACCAGGGCAGTATCCATATTATGCCCAATACGCCAATTCCTACAAATGTGGCGCGCCATCCAAAAGCCAGATATACATAAGCAATAAATGGGGCAGCTACTACGGAACCCAGAGAAGCGCCTGCTCCAAAAATACCTTGTGCAATGGCTCTTTCTTTTGAAGGAAACCATTCTGCATTACTCTTGGTAGCACCTGGCCAGTTACCTGCTTCACTAAATCCCAACATGGCTCTAAACACATTGAAAGAAGCAATAGTTCTGGAAAATGCATGCAAGGCTATAGACAAACTCCATGCACTTATAGAAGCAACCATTCCCCATTTTGTTCCAATAGCATCCATCATTCTTCCTGTAACCATTTGACCCAATGCATAAGTAATCATGAAACAGGTAGTAATCAATGCTAGTGCCTGTTTGCTATCTACATCGGCAATGCCAAATTCTTTATAGATATAGGGCCACATGATATTGATGGCACTTCTATCAATATAATTGATAATGGTTGCCACCGCAATCAATCCAATAATCCACCACCTCAGTCCTTTAATTTTCATGCTCAATTGAATTATTTAATAAAGTCTTCACGCATAGGACTAAATACATCTATTAACACTCCTTTTTCCAAACAAATAGCTCCATGCAAAGCATGGGGCGGAATATAAAATGCATCACCCGCTTTCAATACTTTTTTCACAGCATCAATTTCTACTTCAAAGACACCACTTTCAATATGTGTGATCTGAGAATGTGGATGGCTATGCAAACTGCCTACCCCTCCTTGATCAAAAAAAACTTTCACCAGCATTAAATGATCATCATAAGCCATGATCTTCCGATTAACACCTGGATCTACATTTTCTAGTGCAATGGACTTGTCTTCAATATGCACTTGTTGTTCTTCATTCGTTTTCATACCCTTCATTTAATAGGTTCCACCTGATAATTTTCTTCCTTGAAAAAATATAGCGTAGGGGCCAATCCAATCCACTTTTTGGCCACCCATTTCAAATTGATGTTGACTATTTTTATTTAAATCATTCCTACTCTCACAAATCAATAATGTCTGACCATTGACCATAACACTAGCTACTGTCATTTCCTGATTATCTTGAACTAAGCTAATTTGTTGAACAGATGCATTTCCACCAGAAGATGTTTCCATTACAGGGTCATATTTACCATGGATTTCTAGCACGTTTACAAATATTTGATTGCTGGCATTTTTCCTAATTACAAAAACAGGGTCATGCCTTAAATTAAAGTCAGGATCATTAGCACCTGATCTTGCAAAAAATAGTTTTGCAGAGTCTTGAATTAAGCTAGATAAACTGTAAAATGTTTTGCCATTCATAAAACTAAACTGCACCATTGTATTTGCAACATTGGCTTCTGCCTCCTTCCACAAATATTGATACCCGTTTTTCTTACCCAAAACTGTCATGCTATTCTTGTTAGATTGATACGGAAAAGAGGCATGAATAAATTGACCTAAATAATGAAAGGGTAAATCATATTGGTGTTGAGTAGCAGAACTTGCCTTTAATAGATCTACCAAGATTTTTTGTCCATTGGGCATTTGTAAAAAGTAAACAGACCTGTCCATTCTAACACCTGTTGTAGCATTGGTATCCATAGCAGAAGCAACCAATAGATTGGGTTGGTCTAAGGCAGAAAAACGCTTGATGGGGGCAAAGTTTTCTGCAATTTTTTCTTCCCCTTTAAAATGACTGGTTTCATCTACTACTAAGGTATTATGAGCAATGGTCTGAACAGCGTATTTTCCATTTTCAGGTAAATACCTTCCACCATATTTCTGTTCTACGCCTACAAATCTGGCAGAACCATAATCTTGCAATATTTCTTTTCCGCCATCAAAAAGGTTCAAATTCAGTTTGTCAAAATGCCCATGAGACAAACCATGTGATGTATATTTAAATAACAAACTAGACAGTTCTTCACCCTTACCCAATCGCAGTATATCTAAGCCACCCTGCTTTCCATTTGGTCCATCTGTATTTTCAATACTGGTATAAGGAAACCAATTGGGAATAGCTTTTGGATCAGCCATTGCTTTTGCTAATTGAACACCCCCCTTACCTAATAATACCCTTCCTTGCTTTTTAGCAACATATAAATAAGCAGGCTTTACCCCATAAGCTTTGGTAGCAACATTCAATGCCATCAGCATTTCACTGGTGGTATAATCCTTGTCCTTGATAGCATCATTCATTGGAAAAAACATACCGTCTAAATTGGTATGTTGTAAGGCAGTGTTGACTGCTTTTTCTAAAATGGCATTTCTGTATTGGAATAAGTGCTGTTCTGGAAACTTGTTTTCTAATGCATTGGCAAAAATCATAAAGGGTAATAATGCATAACGGGTATAGTATGGTCCTTCTGTGTAATATCCATCTGGAGAAAATAATTGGCCCATCAAAGCATAAAACCCGGCATTGCCATTCCGTAAGCTGCCTTTTAGGGCCAATTGAATATAGTCATCATTATCTGTAGCAATTCCAACCATTCCAACAGCCGCTGTTGCCCAAACTGAATGATTGTGAATCAGGTTAAACCAAGTTGAAAGGTCTTTAGTTATAAAGTCAACTTCAGGCTTAAACGCGTTTTGGGTAATTAGATCTCTATCTGATTTTTTAATCCCATTAAAAGCCATGTCATAAGCCATGGAAGTATAGACCATCCAATTGGCATCGTTCAATGCCTGCCAAAAAATTCTACCAGGAGAACTGCTGGTGGCCTGTGGATGCTTTTTTAATCCTGGATTCAACTTAGCATATTGCAATAAAACCCTTGCAACCAAATCGGCGTAAGCCTGCTTACCAGTAACGCTATAAAGGATACCACTATTAAATAATAACAAGTAATTAGCCTTATGGCGCTCATGAGAATAACCACCTGCAGCGTCTTTGGGTATAGGTACATCAACCGGTTTGTCTAACCATGGATCCGTATCTTTTTTAATTGCCGTTAAGGATTGTTGCAACAAAGCATTACCAGCCAAATTGGCTTTCACATAATCCAAATCTGCCTTACTGTAAAAACCAACAGGATGCTGTGCATACAGCAAACTGCTTAGCAAAAACAAGGATATGGTTGTGAGTAATCGGAACATGGCAATCAATTCAAAAATGGTTCAACTAAACACTATGCAAAAAAAGAACCTCCATTTATTTCAACACTTTCTCCATTAATAAAAGAAGCACCATCGCTTAACAAATAAGCAACTAAGTCGGCCACTTCACTGGCTTGACCTTCTCTTTTTAAAGGAGTAGATGCTGCAACATTGGCCCTAATCTCGGGCTTTGTAAATGTGTCATGAAACCCTGTATTTATCATACC
>CAIZMD010000001.1 GCA_903933995.1 uncultured Bacteroidota bacterium | reverse complement strand
GAAAGATCAGGCTGAAAACCTGACCAACAAAGGCATTCCTGCTGCTGCCATTCATAGTGGCATGAATTTTCATGAAGTAAAACTGGTTTTACAAGACGCCGTTGAAGGCGATTATAAATTTTTATACCTCTCTCCGGAACGTTTAGAAACCAAGATTTTCAAAGACTATTTAGCCCTGATGAACGTGAGTTTATTGGCCATTGATGAAGCACACTGTGTTTCTCAATGGGGCTATGATTTTAGACCCACTTATTTACGCATTGCAGCCATAAGAGCATCCCTACCTGGTGTGCCCTTGATTGCGCTTACGGCATCGGCTACGCCATTGGTGCAAAAAGACATACTTGCTAAATTAGAAATGCAGGATGCAGCTGTGTTTCATCAGTCATTTAATAAACCCAATCTCTCTTACAGTGTATTCAAAGTAGAGAGTAAAATTACCAAGCTAGTAGAGATTTTGCAAAAGGTTGCTGGCTCTGGAATTGTTTATTGCAATAGCAGAAAGCAGACAAAGAACATAGCTTATTTATTAGGGCTACAAGGAATTGAAGCAGACTTCTATCACGCTGGCTTAGACGCAGAAGAGCGAAGTAAAAAGCAAGACGATTGGATCAATAATAGAATAAGAATCATGGCATGTACCAATGCATTTGGTTTGGGCATTGACAAACCTGATGTAAGAACCGTGGTGCATTATGACGCGCCTGAATGCCTAGAAAACTACTACCAAGAAGCAGGAAGAGCGGGAAGAGATGGTCAAAGATCCTATGCCATTTTATTGTACCAAAGCGAGGACCTTCTTGGCTTAGCATCCATGCCAGACAAGCGTTATCCGCCCATTAGTAGTATTAGAAAAGTGTACCAAGAATTGGCCAATTATTTACAATTGCCTGTTGGCTTGGGAGAAGGGCAATATTTTGATTTTGACCTTGCTAATTTCTGTACCAATTTTCAATTAGACAGTCATTTGGTTACAGCTGTCCTAAAAATATTAGAACAAGAAGGGCATTGTAGTTTTTCAGAAAAGATTTTTCTGCCTACTCAAGTGCAGTTTACTACTAGCAATCAGGAACTCAGAGAATTTGAAACGCTTCATCCAGCATTGCAAGAACTGATTAAAACGCTGCTCAGAACTTATGAGGGGATTTTTAGTTTCCAAACCAGCATCAATGAAAACAAACTTTCTATTTATTTAAGACAACCAATTGCTCTGATTCAGGAACAACTCTTGCAATTAAAAGCTTTTGGGATCATTGAATATCTTCCTAAAAAAGAGAAACCTCAAATTCATTTTTTGTTAAACCGAGCATCAGCAGATTATCTATTAATAGACCAAGACCATTATTTGGCTAGAAAAGAACAGTACCGCAAAAGGCTAACCGCTTTCATAGATTTTATTCAAATGGATCAAGGTTGCAGAAGCAATAGCATTACCCATTATTTTGGAGAAGCCACAGACCAAGTCTGTGGTATTTGCGACAATTGTTTGAATAAGAAAAAAAACAAGTTAGGTAAGGATCAGTTTAATGAAATTGCCGATAGGATTAAAACCTTATGGTCAAATCCTTTTCCCGTAAAACAATTATTACAAGACCTAGACGCCAATCAGGAAGCCCATGTCTGGGAAGTACTTCAATTCATGATGGCAGAAGGGTTGATGAGCATTGATGAAGAAGGGGTGGTTAGAAAACGCTAGTACTTTCTTTTACTGGTTCTTCCTCCTAAACCCAATGCTCCTAATAAAGACCTTGTAATCATTACGGCAGCCGTTCTACCTACTGACTTAACAACTGGATTGTCAAAAAAGCTTTCTTCTTTTGCTGCACCTTTTTTAGGTTTCTCCGCTTCTACTTCTGCCTCCTTCTCAGCTGCTTCGGCCAATTTGGCTTCCAAAATTTCATAGGCACTTTTAGAATTCTCCGCCTCTTTGTATTTGGGAACCAATTTACTCTTGGCAACCAATGCATCAATCTCTGCATCGGTTAACACATCCATTCTACTAGTTGGAGAACAAAGCATGGTATGTACCAATGGCGTAGGAATCCCTTTTTCATTCAACAGGGTTATAAATGCTTCTCCAATACCCATTTGCGTTAGGAGTTCATCTGTTTGATAAAAATTCGATTCAGGGAAATTCTCAGCTGCTTGTTTAATAGTTTTTCTATCCGCTGCTGTAAAAGCCCTAAGTGCATGTTGTACTTTCAAACCCAACTGCCCCAAGATGGCTGCAGGAATGTCTTGCGGGTTTTGTGTACAGAAAAATATCCCAATTCCTTTTGACCTAATGAGTTTGATCACAGTTTCTAATTGTTGCAATAAGGCATCAGATGCTTCTTGAAAAATCAAGTGTGCTTCATCAATAAATAATACCAATTTGGGTTTGTCCAAGTCTCCTTCTTCTGGGCTACTGGCATATAATTCTGCCAAGAGTTGTAGCATAAATGTAGAAAACAGTTTGGGTCTATCTTGCATGTCTGTTACGCGCAAAATATTCACCATACCCCTACCATCATCACTAATGCGCATAAGGTCTTCCACTTCAAAACTTCTTTCACCAAAAAACACATCGGCACCCTGTTGTTGTAATTCAATGACTTTACGCAATACAGTACCAGTAGATGTGGTTGAAATTTTCCCGTAAGATTTTTCCAATTCTGCCTTACCCTCATTACCTACATATTGCAAAACTTTGATAAAATCTTGCAAATCTAATAAGGGCATTTGCTGGTCATCGCAATATTTAAAAATCATCGCTACAACCCCACCTTGCGTATCATTCAATCCTAGGATTTTACTCAATAGTACTGGACCAAATTCGGTAACGGTGGCGCGCAAGCGGACACCCTTTCCTTCATTAAGGGTCATTAGTTCTGTGGGATAAGCAGCTGGCCGGTAGCTGATATTGATTTTTTGACACCTTTCTGCCAGTCTATCATTGAGTACGCCAGGAGCAGCAATGCCACTTAAGTCTCCCTTGATATCCATGAGCAAAACTGGTACACTATTATTACTCAGTATTTCTGAAATTACTTGCAAGGTCTTGGTCTTACCTGTACCAGTTGCTCCTGCAATCAATCCATGTCTGTTTAGGGTTTTTAATGGAATGAACACATCGGCGCCAGCCACTACTTCACCATTAAACATACCAGCACCAATTTTTGCGTGCTCACCTTTAAACTGATATCCTGCTTTTACTGCATCCAGAAACTGAGATTGATCCGCCATAACACTTTTAATTAGGCATACAAATTAACCAAAGCTACTGATTGCTAAAAAAAAATAATTATTGCTTTTTGGAACAAGTCTAAAAACTGAAAATGCATTTAATGCTAGCATTCCTTCCCATATTGTAAATACCTGAATTCCCGTTTGGCGCAGACTGATAGTATTCCAAGTATTTTAAACGGCTTAAATGGTTCTGGTAGGCTAGATCAAACAGATTATTGATCTGACACTGAATAGTCAATTGCCTTTTGCCCCCTAATGTCAAACTTGTTCCCCATCCAAGATGGAATAAGGTGTAGGCGGCTGTTCTGGTCTCGGTTCCATAGAGTGCCAAATACCGATTTTGGGCTGCTGCAGCTTCCCATGAAGCTGTTATATGTAGATTGGGCATCCATGAAATATTTGTCACCCAATTTTTCTCTATTGATCCTTGCCAAGTGGTAGGTGGAATCAAAGGCAACCACTCTCCCTGATTCCCTTTTCCGTTAAAGCGTTCTTGCAGGTTTTCGCCTTGCACATAGGCAATTGAGCTAGTCATATTCCATTGTGGCAAAAAACTAGGATGCCATTTGATTTCTGATTCAAATCCAAGCAATCTTGCAGCTGCTTGTTGGTATTGAAATGTCTTATTGCCCTGTGCATCTGTTTGAGGAAGTCCACTTACATCAAGTAGTTGCGTGAGGTAAATAAAATGATCCAAGCGATTGTGAAACAAAGAAAGACTCCATTGTAATTGAGCCGTTGTTAAACTAATTCCAAGGTCTTGTTGCCAACTGGTTTCTGGCACAAAAGCCCTGTTTCCCAAATAAAGTATATGGGCTCCTGGATCTAATCCATTAGATGCCAATTCAGTAATACTGGGTGCCCTATAACCCCTTGACAGATTGG